>CAJXJU010000168.1 GCA_913055195.1 uncultured Desulfohalobiaceae bacterium
CTTAATTATAGCACCACTGGAGACGGGTTACTGGCTGCTTTGCAACTATTGAAAGTTATGGCCCAAAAGGGAAAACCATTGTCAGAATTGGCAGATTTGTTAACTCCTTTTCCTCAAAAATTAATTAATGTTCATGTTGAGCGGAAAATTCCATTTGAGCAAGTACCCATGGTTCAGAAGGCCATAAAAGAAGCAGAAGATAAACTTAAAGATAGGGGCAGAGTACTTTTACGTTATTCTGGCACTGAACCGGTTGCCAGGGTCATGGTAGAGGGTGAGAATGAGGACATGGTGGAAAAAATTGCCCGGGATCTGGCCCAGGCTGTTGAAAAGGGACTAAAATAGTGAACAACGAACAGAAGAAATTGTAGGGACATTTCCATGTATTTGCCCTGATGTAGGGGATAAGAGCATAAAAAAGAGGGAGAAATTATGCAAGTTACCAAAGTAGTTATTCCGGTTGCTGGCTGGGGAACAAGGTCTTTGCCTGCAACTAAAAATGTTCCTAAAGAGATGTTGCCGGTTTATAGGAAACCAGCAGTGCAATATGTAGTTGAAGAGGCCATGCACGCTGGTTTAACCGATGTGGTTTTTGTCAGTAATCAATATAAGAGGGTATTGGAGGATCATTTTGATCATAACCTTTCCCTGGAGGCAGTCTTAAAGCGGGCTGGCAAAGATGAACTCTTGAAACAGGTGCAGGAAGTGGCCGAGATGGTTAATATTATTTCTGTGCGGCAGAAAGAACAACTTGGTCTGGGGCATGCTGTTTTATGTGCCCGGAAAGTGGTCAAACAGGAGCCTTTTGCCGTATTGGTTGGAGATGATCTGATGTTCAGTCATGAGCCGGCAATCAAGCAATTGATCGAGGTGGCCCGGAATGAACATATGCCTGTAGTTGGTGTAGTAGAAGTACCAGAAGAGAAGGTTTCAAAATATGGCATAATCCAGGCGGAAGAGTTTGCTCCTGGTTTGTTTCGGGTAAGACAGGTTTTTGAGAAACCAGAACCAGAAGATGCCCCTTCAAGATTGGCCATTGTAGGCCGTTATGTGTTGACACCTGAAATTTTTGGCTATTTAGAAACACTTGAGCCTGGACACGGCGGTGAGTACCAGTTGACAGATGCTTTGCAGGCCCTGGCCCAGAATAACAGGCTGTTGGCCGTAAAAATGGTTGGCCAGCGTTTTGATATTGGGGATTGGGTGGATTACCTGACCGCAAATATTTACTTTGCCCTTAAGGATGAAACTTTGCGTCAAGAATTGATTTCCAGTCTGGAGGAACTTTTGCCTTGCGAGCGAAATTAATAGTTTTATTTTTACTGTTCTTACTTGCTTTTGTGCAGGTGTCGCCAGGATTTTTCCCGGACATGGCAGAAGTAGATGCCAGATGGCATAAAAATTTGAGAGGTTTAAATTCCTTTCAGGTTGAATTTCTATTTGACCTGGATGAAAAACTCTCTGTACGGCACTGGCAAAAACAAGACCTGTGGCGTGAGGAATGGACTGTTCAGATTGATGGACAAAACAGGGTCATATGGGCCGGACTTGGGAGGGGGGAAGAAGTAATATTGTCCTATCCGCAGCTCAGGGTTAAGCCAGTACCTGTTCTTTGTATCTGGCAGAAAAGTTTAGATTGGTGGATAGCAAAGGGGCTAAATACAAATTTTTTAAGTTATCAATTTCTGCAAGACACGCCTTGTTTGGTAATAGGTAGCTCATCAGGCAATGAGCCGCTACAGTTATGGCTGGACAATAACCTGATGCTTCCTGTACGCATGATTCCTGGTTCTGGAGGGCAAGAGTTTAGCTTGACCTGGTTAAACTATTATCAAATTGGTAATTTTTGGCTTCCTGGAAAATTAAGCATAGCTTATCAAGACAAAAATTGGGAATGTTCCATTGAATGGAAAGGGATAAATATTGACCTGCCAGACGGTCTCTTTTCCCAGCAGGATTTTAAAAATCGTTTTGAGACACTAAACCAGGCTGTTCCCTCTGAAGTTTTAATGCTTATGCAGGTTTTGGCGAGAGCGCATGAAACAATTTGAGCATGCCATTGCCAATCCGTGATTTTTATTGTGAATCACGAATGACCATCCACGTACAACGAACAAAGAAGGTTTACCTGTTAAGCCCGCCTTATTCCACACTTACTTACCAGCTACCAGAATATTTTCCTGAACATATCTGGCAGAAAGGACAGCGCGTTCTTGTCCCTCTGGGCCAAAAAAATACTTTGCGTCTTGGGATTTTGGCTGGAGAAGAAAAAAACAGACTTTCTCCCGGGCAATTAAAAAATATTTTCTGGCCCCTGGAAGAAAGT
Organism: uncultured Desulfohalobiaceae bacterium; assembly: GCA_913055195.1. Classification (GTDB taxonomy): domain Bacteria; phylum Desulfobacterota; class Desulfovibrionia; order Desulfovibrionales; family Desulfonatronovibrionaceae; genus Desulfovulcanus. Next base: position 2,327 of record CAJXJU010000168.1, read on the forward strand.
TTTTTAACTTCTGATTACCTGGCCATGATTGAAGAGTTGGCCAACCGTCAGATGGTGTCCCCGGGCCGTATTTTAGCTCAGGTATTGCCTGGAAATTTAAAGGTTCTTCCTGAAAAATTTAACCTTGCTGATGAAAATAAGGAGTTCTCCATAAGAGATGCCTTTAAGGACGAGTGTTTGTGTCAGAGTTTAAGTAAAAAATGGTTGGCTGGAAAGCTTTCTCTGGCCCGGGGAAAATTTCAGGGCAAAACGCAACTTGTCAGTATAATTAAAGAACCGCCGTGGGCAATTATGCCGAATGCCAGTTCCCAGTGGGCAATAATGGATTTTCTCTGGGAAAATGGCCCAACTGCCAGAAATGTGCTGGCAAAGCTTTTTGGCTCTCATGTTTATATGGTTTTAAAAGCTTTATTGCAAAAGGGGCTTATTGTTTTATCTGATGCTGATGAAGGTTTTCCGGCAATGGAAAAAAATGAAGATGACTCCCTGGATAAAACAGCCTCGTCTTGTTCCTATTCTTTGACAACACAGCAGGAGCAGGCTTTTAATTATTTGAAAAAATTTTTAGAATACAGGACATTTGAGACTGCTTTGTTGCATGGCATAACAGGAAGCGGTAAAACCATTGTTTATTTAGAGCTTGCAAGGGAGACTTTGCAAAAGGGACGATCAGTACTGATTTTAGGGCCTGAAATTGCACTGGTGAGACAGTTGTATAAACAGGCTGCCCGGATATTGAAGACGAAAAATATATTTATTCATTATGGAACCAGGTCTGCCAGAGAAAAGGAAGATTTGTTTTTGCACCTGAACAACACAACCGATCCAGTTGTGCTTGTTGGCACACGTTCCAGTCTGTTTTTACCCATAAAAAATCTTGGACTGATTATTATAGATGAGGAACATGCTGAAAGTTATAAACAGGAACAACAGTTCATTTACCAGGCCAAGGAAATAGCTTATTGGCTGGCTAAAAGAGATGATGCTTTGCTCGTTCTTGGATCGGCCACACCTGATATAAAAACTTATTTTGCTGCTGAAAACAATCAGATTCATAAAGTTGCCCTGACAAAAAGGGCAGGCAAAAGCGTGCTGCCATCTGTGCACCTGGTAAATTTAATTGTTGAGCCTCCACAATTTGGCCCTTTATCGTCTTTACCCCATGAACGGTTGATGGAGGTTCTGGATAAGGGTGAGCAGGCTGTAATTTTGCATAACAGGCGTGGTTATGCTCCTGTTTTATACTGTGAACAGTGTCAGGAGATAGCCAGATGCGTTCATTGTCAGGTCAGTCTTACTTATCATAAGGCCAGGCAAAGAATGGTTTGCCACTATTGTGGTCTGTCGCTCCCTTTTCCCATTATTTGTTCACATTGCGGGAGCTGTAGTTTTTTACCTCTGGGGGAAGGTACAGAAAAGTTAGAAGAGTTCCTGACCCAGAATTTACCAGAAGACGTGAAAGTATTGAGATTGGACAGGGATAGTACAAGACGCAAAGGAAGCATGGAAGAAATTCTGGATAAGTTTGCCAGAGGTCAGGCCCAGATTCTGGTGGGAACCCAGATGCTTAGCAAGGGCCATAATTTCCCCAATGTGACACTGGGCATTATTATTGATGCTGATCTGGGTTTAGGGCTTCCTGACTATCGGGCCAGTGAGCGAATTTTTCAGCTTTTGATCCAGATGGCTGGTCGTGCAGGCAGGGGAGACAAACCTGGTGAAGTGTATATCCAAACAAGAAATCCTGATCATTATTGCTGGCAGTATATTTTAAACAATGATTATGAAGGATTTTACAGTCAGGAAATCAAGCGCAGACAAAAGTTTGCCTATCCGCCATTTGTTAAACTGGCATTGATTCGTTTGAGCTTTCCAGTGGGATGGAAGAGAAAAGATGAGTTTCTGGCCGGGATGAAAAGAATAATGCTCGCTCTGGCAGGAAAACTCAATGTGAAAGTGCTGGGGCCAGCGCCCGCTCCTTTACAAATATTAAAGGGACGGGAACGGTATCAGTGTTTGCTGAAAAGCTCCGACTGGCTGGCAATCAAAAAACTTTATGGATTGGTGCAGAAAAATATAGCTCGCCATCAAAAGCTGAGATTGAGCCTTGATCTGGATCCAGTGAATATGCTTTAACTTAACTTTCTCAACTTTCGGAGTTGATTTGCGAGCGCATTTTCTTCAATGCTAACAAAGACTT
>CAJXJU010000169.1 GCA_913055195.1 uncultured Desulfohalobiaceae bacterium
CAAAATCTGGTCAACATCAAAAAAGGGCTTACGGCAATTTTCCGTAAACCCTTGAAATTATTGGTGCGCCCGGCAGGATTCGAACCTGCGACCTACGGATTCGTAGTCCGGCACTCTATCCAGCTGAGCTACGGGCGCAACAGAAGTAGGCTTCTATGACTTTCGGTTGTATAAGTCAAGTATTTTAATCATGTTTTTTGCCTTCTTCCTCTTCAAGCAGCTCCAATTCGGGAAAAGATATGTTGTTAATGCTGTTTTGCCGGGGAAGGGCAGCCTTTTTGGGGGCCTTATCAGAAGATGTTTTAGTTTTGTTTGTAATCACAACATTATTTTCTTTTTGAAAGAAATCGGCATTTTCAAAAGAAATTTCAATTACTTCCTCTTCAATTTTTTCTATTTCTGCGGATGTATCAATTTCTCCAGATTTTGCGGCTTGATTGTCCTGCACGGATTCGCTGGGTGGATGCGTTGTTTTTGCCCTGGAGTTTTGAGCGGCTTCAGATACATTAGAAAGATTGTGTTCGTTATTTGCAAGCTCCTGATTTATCTCTCCAGGAGAGGCAAAATTTGTTTCGTCCAGGGAAAATTCAAAATCAATTTCAACATCATCAGGCTCATCCTGGGATTCTGCCCGGCTTTTAGCGATGTCAGCAGGGTGCACCCTTTCATTTCTTGTTGATTTGTCCAGGGAGGGCGAGTGTACAGGCAGGTCATCTTGTAGAGTAAAGGAAATTTTCTTCTCCTGCCTCCTTTTTTCAGAAAAAGAATTTTCCTCCCACGTTATCCATGTTGTCTCATTGTATCCGACCCATTTTAAGTTCAGTTTTTCGCGATCATCATCCCATTCATAGCCACATCTGGGGCAGGCTGGGAGGTGATCAAATGATGTATAATTACACTTATTACAATACATGGTTTACCCCTGAAAAACTTTTTTTAAAACTCAACTTTCGGAGTTGCAAAAAATATTTAATCTTTTCAGTAGATTACAAAACAATCTCGAAAAGATATTCCATTTTCCGGAAACGATCTAATAGCTGTGGTTTCGGATTTCGATATTCGAATTTCGGATTTCTCAACTTTCGGAACTCCGAAAGTTGAGTTCTTACCCCTAAGATGGAAATAAGGCAATTGTTTTTTAGTTTTTATGCTGATTGTTTGCTTTTGTCCTCTAATTTTCTCAGCTCTTCTTCGCGCAGTGCTCTACGCAAGACCTTGCCCACCATGGTTTTAGGGAGTTCGTCCCGAAATTCAATTTGTTTAGGGATTTTATAATTAGCCAGTTTTTGGCGACAAAAAGAGATTATCTCTGCCCTGGTCAGGTTTTCTCCAGGCTGAGGCACAATAAAGGCTTTGACAATTTCTCCACGAGTTGGACTGGGGATACCAACCGTAACAGCTTCTTTTACTTTGGGGTGCTCGTGCAGTACTTCATCTATTTCTCTGGGATATATATTATATCCCCCAGAAATAATCAGATCTTTTTTACGATCAACAATGTAAAAATATCCTTCTTCATCCATGTAAGCGATGTCTCCTGTATAGAGCCAGTTGTTGCGGAGGGCAGTAGCAGTTTCATCCGGTCTGTTCCAGTAACCTTTCATAACCTGAGGTCCGCGAATAACCAGCTCACCAAATTTTCCAGGCGGCAAAGTGATGGTGCCCACCTCCATATCTACAATGCAGGCATCAGTATCAGGAAAAGGCAGGCCAATGGAACCGTATTTCTTTTTGCCTCGCAGAGGATTTAAATGGGTAATGGGCGAGGCTTCAGTTAGACCGTATCCTTCGATAATTTCTGCACCGGTCATTTCTTTAAACCGTTCAATAATTTCCACGGGAATGGGCGCAGAACCAGATATACAATATTTGATAGAAGAAAGGTCATATTTGTTGATATCTTTTTGTTGCATCAAGGCCATGAATATAGATGGAGCTGAGGGAAAAATGGTCGGCTTTATTTTGCTAATGGCCTGAAGCAATTCGCGAGGCACAAAGCGTGGAAATGGCGCCAGGGTAGCTCCGATGGCTGTGGCCAGATTAACACACACAGTTAAACCATAGATATGAAAATAGGGCAGAACTCCAATGACTGTGTTTCGCACATTCTTGATTTCGTGTAAGATGGCCAGGCACTGTTGAATATTGGCAGCCAGGTTAAAATGAGTAAGCATGACCCCTTTTGAGACACCCGTGGTACCTCCTGTATATTGTAGCGCGGCTAGTTCGCGGGTCGGATTGGGTGTGTATTGGGTAAATACAGGTCCCTTTTGAAAAAGGCTTTTCCAGGGCAAAATTTTTTCTTTGTCAAAGGGAATTTTTGGTGTTATTCCCTCTCTCCTGGTCTTGAAATCGTAGATAATTTTTAAAGGAAAGCGTAAGCAGTCAGAAATACGAGTGATAAAGAGTTTTTGTAACCTGAGTTTGCTAAAAAGCTTGTTAATTTTGGGCCATAGCAGATCAAGAGTTATTAGAAATCTGGCTTCTGAATCGTTAAAATGATGCACCAGCTCTTTTTCCATATATAGTGGGTTGGTCATGACTACCACGCCACCTGCCTTGAGTACGCCCCAATAAGAAATTATGCACTGGGGAGTATTGGGAAGCATGATAGCCACTCTGTCTCCGGGCTTTAGGCCGTGCGTACGCAGGTTAGCCGCAACCCTTTCAGTCAATTTTTTTAGTCTGGCATAACTTATTTTCCAGTTGTTAAAGATAATAGCTGGTCTTAGGGGATATTTTTGAGCGGATCGGTCCAGATATTCGTAAATGGGAATCTTTTCATAATCAAGATTAGGCCTTACTTCATCATCGTAGCTTTTAAGCCATGTTCTTTTGATTTCATCTGCAATCATACTATTTTGCTCCATCTGCTTATATCCCCGGCCAATTCTGGAAAATTCAGTGAACTCAAAGCGTGTTCATTGACCTGAGGGTGGTTCAGGGGTATGCTTAACTCAATTAAGAATTTTGCACAATTTTTGGGGAGGTTTGATATGATCAAAAAGATGTTTAAACTGGGAATTCTTTTGTTTTCAATATGTTGGGTTACACTTTCCTGGGCAGCTCTCCCAGAATTTACTGATTTAGCGGCCAGGGCTGGAAAAGCCGTGGTTAATATTGGAACTGTCAAAGTTGTCAAGAGGCCGGACATTAGAGGTTTTTTTAGAGGATTGCCTCAAAATCATCCTTTTGAAGATTTTTTTGATCAATTTGAGAAATTTTTCGGCCAGCAATTTAGTCGTCCTCAAAAACAACGCTCGTTAGGCTCTGGATTTATTATTTCCAGGGATGGGTATATTGTTACTAACAACCATGTTATCGAAGGGGCAGATGAGATAAAGGTCAAGTTTCAGGATAAACATGGCGATAAGACCTATGATGCGAAGATAGTGGGCACTGATCCAGAGACGGATTTAGCCCTGTTGAAAATTGACGCGGATACGGACCTGCCTACATTGAAATTTGGAGATTCTGATAAAATCAAAGTTGGTCAGTGGGTAGTGGCCATTGGTAATCCTTTTGGGCTTGACCATACTGTCACAGCAGGAATTGTCAGCGCTAAAGGGAGGATAATCGGGGCTGGTCCGTATGATAATTTTATACAGACTGATGCTTCCATTAATCCTGGAAACAGTGGAGGGCCACTTTTAAACCTTAAAGGCGAAGTAATTGGTATTAATACAGCCATCATTGCCTCTGGTCAGGGAATAGGTTTTGCTATCCCCAGTAATTTAGCCAAAAATGTGATTGAGCAGTTAAAAAAACATAAAAAGGTTAAAAGAGGTTGGTTAGGTGTAAGCATTCAGAATCTGGATGAAAATTCAGCAAAGGCACTGGGACTTGAAGCTCCTAAAGGAGCTTTGGTTGCATCTGTAACGCCGGGAGATCCCGCTGATAAAGCCGGGGTTAAAGCTGGTGATGTAATTATCGCTGTAGAAGGAAAGGTAGTTGAAAATGCTTCTGATCTGACACGAAAAATCGGGGAACTTTTACCAGGTACCAAAATTAAGATAACCATCTGGAGAAAAGGCACAGTTAAAGATGTATATGTGACTCTGGGAGAAAGAAGCCTTCATAAATTGGCTCAAAATGGTCGTCCGGAATCTGAGGTTGAAGAAAGTGTGCTTGGTTTAAGCCTGCGTTCTGTAAGGCCAGAAGAGGCCAGAGCACTTGGTCTGGATAAAGTTCGTGGACTTCTGGTTACAGGAGTACATGATGGATCAAAAGCTGCCCTAAATGATGTGCGGCCTGGAGATGTAATTTTAGAGGCCAATGGTCAGGAAGTGAACACGGTTTCGGAGTTTAAAAGAATATTTGAAACTGATGCCAAAAAGAAGAAAGTGCTTATGCTCTTGATCAAGCGCAATGGTCAGAACGTGTTCAGGACTATTTCCCTGGAGGAAGATTGATTATAGGCTAAGGGCGAAGGGGTAAGGGGTAAGGGGTAAGGGGTAAGGATGAAGGGGGTAATAGGTGCTCGGCCAATACAAAAT
>CAJXJU010000170.1 GCA_913055195.1 uncultured Desulfohalobiaceae bacterium
ACTCTGTAACTGATTGAAAATATTAAACATTTTTTCAACTCAGAAAGTTGAGTTTAGATAAAGGTAAAGAAAGAATTAAAAAAAATCAATGAAATCATAGGTCCACTATATCAGAGTCGTCTGCAAAAAGTCGCAACTCGGAAAAAATAGCTTCCGCAGATAGGCGAACGGGTAATAATCTCAACTTTCGGAGTTCCGAAAGTTGAGTAAACAAACCAGCAAACTCAGTGGAGATAAAACGCATTGTTTTCTCCTTCAATATTAGCCCCTGGTCTGTAGCTTAATTTTAGCCAGGAAACAAGAGAAAAGCCGTGGACAATAAACAAATTTATAAACAACTCTCCTCTTCACTTAAGGATTTAAAAGAACAGAATCTGCTGCGGTCCATTCCTGATATAGATCAGGGCGCGGATTTATATTTAAATTTTCAGGGGAAAAAATTACTCAATCTGGCCTCCAATAATTACCTGGGCTTGAGTCAGGCAGAAGTTTTAAAAAAAGCAGCCTCAGCAGCCATCAAAAACTGGGGGACATCATCTGCTGCTTCACGTCTGGTCACTGGAAATTTTTCCCTGTACAGTGAACTGGAGGTTGCTGTAGCCAGATTTAAAACACAGGAAAAGGCCCTGGTTATTGGCTCAGGATACATGGCCAATCTATGCCTTATGACCAGCCTGGCCCGGAGAAAAACCCTTGTCTTTTCAGATCGTTTGAACCACGCCAGCATCATTGATGGCATTATTCTTTCAAGGGCCAGACATATCCGGTATCGCCATAATGATATTGAACATTTACAATACTTATTAAAAAAACATGCTTCAGCCGCGCAAAAAATTTTAGTCACAGATACGGTCTTCAGTATGGATGGAGACCTGGCCAGACTGGAAGAGATTGTAACCCTTTGCAAAAATTTTAATGTTTTCATCGTGGTTGACGAAGCCCATGCCACTGGAGTGTTTGGCAAAGGTCGGGGACTGGCCCATGCCCTGGGCCTGGAAAAGGAAATAGACATACACATGGGCACATTCAGCAAGGCCCTGGGATCATATGGAGCTTATCTAGCTGGCGCAAAAGAGTGCATTGACTGGATAACAACCACAGGCCGGCCCTTTATTTATTCCACTGCCCTGCCCCCAGGTGTAATCGGCGCCAACCTTGCAGCCATAGAATTCATCGCAGAACATCCTGAAACAGGAAACAGGCTTCTGGAAATGAGCAGCCATTTGCGCGGAAAACTTAAACAACTTGGTTTTAATGTGGGCGACTCTGCCTCGCAAATTATCCCTATTATCCTGGGAGACATTGAAACAACCCTTAAGGCAAAAGAATTTTTACTTAAAAGAGGCCTTTATGTAGCTGCCATCAGGCCACCTACCGTGCCCCTAAACACATCCCGGCTGCGACTGTCCTTGCGCGCTGACCTTAAAAAAGAACACCTGCAACAAATTGTGCATGTTTTTGAGAAACTTGCACAGGAGGTTTTATGACTGACGTGCTCTTTATCTCTGGCTGGGCAGGATACCCATTTTTGTTTCCATCTTTAAGCAAAAACACAAAATTTTTGCTTCCCTTTGTGCAGGAAGAGCCGGAAGATATAGCCTGCCAGGCCCGGAATTTTAAGGGATCAATTATTATTGCCTGGTCAACTGGCGCGCATATCTTACTGTCCCGGCTTGATGAGATTAAAAATAAAAACATATTCCTGCTTGCGCCTTTTCTGGATTTTACTTCTTTTACTCCTGAATGGGTCTTAAACAGGATGATTCAGGGTATAAAAAAAGACACGCACAAGGTGGTGAGCAAATTCTGGCAAAAATGTGGTATTAAAAAACAATATACAGCGCCAGAAGAGGATGGGCCAGGCCTGATTGATGGACTTAAATTTCTGTCCAGCTCAAAAATTAAACTTGAAATCTCTGACTTGAAATCCAGGCTCTTCATTGTCCATGGCCGGAAGGATAAAATTGTACCTTTTAAGGCTACTGAACAACTATGCTCACTTTTACAAGAAGCAGAGCTTATAATGCTTTCAACCGGACATTATATCCCTGAAGAAACAATAAAGCAGCTTGTTTATGCAAAAACAGATACAAAAATATTTTGACCAGGCAAAAGACACTTACAAACAAGAGGCCCATATTCAGAAAATCGTAGCCAGGGAGTGTCTGCAATTTGTTAGCAAAAATCACTTTGATTGGGTTCTGGAGATTGGTGCAGGCGGAGGACTCCTGACTGAGGCTGCCACAAGCAGGCTGAAAAGTAAGCACTATGTAGCAATTGACCTTTCCCTGGCCATGCTAAAAACCATTCAAAAAAAAGATCTCATCCAGATCCAGGCAGATGGAGAAAGGCTGCCGTTTAAGCCCGAATCGTTCGACCTCCTTTTGAGTTCATCTACCATGCAATGGTATCAAAAAGGCGTACACAGTATCGCTGAAAACCTGAAGTTTTTAAAGAAAAACGGCCAATTTGCCCTGGCCTTTTTTGTCCGGGGAACATTCAGGGAACTCGCCTATGCCAGTGAGGTTACCGGATTTGGCTCGGTTTATCCCCTGGACGCAGCCAGAACATATATCGACTTTTTTTCCCGCCTGAACATCAATTTTGAAGCCAGCCAGAAAACCTACACCATTTATTACCCTTCGGTCAGAGACTTTTTGCAAAGCCATAAAAAGACCGGAGCAAGATACACCCGGCAAAAAAAGGCCTTGAGCAAAAAAAGATATCTGGATTTTTGTAAAATCTATACCCGGACTTTTGGGGAAAGGGGCAAAATCCCGGTAACCTATGAGGTCTTGTATTTATGGGGAAAGGTTTAGTTCGTGTCCAACAAAGCCGTCCGGACGAAAAGCAATGTAAAATTTACCTTGATTTTTTTACATCGCCATGTCAAAAATTCCTTGATTTTTTTACACCAATCTTCAAAACATGGAATTTGCTCCTATGAACCTTGTGCAAAGAAAATTATTCAACGAACTTTTACCCTGGCTGGATGACAAACGAATTATCCTGGTTAAGGGCGCAAGAAGAACCGGCAAAACCACCCTTCTTCACCAGCTCAAAAATTATCTTGAAAAAAAAGGGGAAAATACGGTTCTTTTTACAGCCGATCAGGAAATTGACACTCCTTTTTTTAAAAATTCCAGATTATTTTTTCAATTTGTAAGAGATCAATATGTCTCCTCAGACAAACTTCTCTATGTTTTTATTGACGAATGCCAGTATTTACCTGAGGCAACAATTTTTCTGAAAACACTCCATGATATTTCACAAAACAAAATAAAATTGATTGTCACCGGTTCATCCTCACTTGATCTTTTAAAAATCAAAGAACCTCTTACAGGCAGAAAATTGGAATTTACCCTGGAAAGATTTTCCTTTTCAGAATATTTAAGTGCACAAAGCGAATATAAATATACTCAAACTTTTAAAATACCTGATCATTATGAAGAATTAAGGTTATTTTATGAAATATATAAAAACGACCTGGAGCATCATTTTATACAGTACAATAATTGGGGTGGTTATCCAGAAGTCAGCCTTGAAAAGAATATCGACAAAAAAACAATCTACCTAAAAGAAATTATCAAGACATATATTGAAAAAGATGTGGCGCAATTCTTTAAAATTGGCAACACTACTCAATTTAACAACCTGATTAAATTGTTATGTTATCAAAAAGGGCAATTATTAAACAAATCTGAACTTTCCAACACACTTGACCTACATCACAAAACTCTGTCCAGTTATCTTAATATACTGGAAGGGACCTTCATAATTACCCGTCTCAAACCATTTTACACCAATATAAGAAAAGAAATCTCCAGAATGCCCAAACTCTTTATCAACGATCCTGGAATTATCAGATATTTTATGAGGTCTGACTTTTCAGACTTTGCTTCCATTGACGGCAATCTGGTAGAAAATTTTGCGTTCACCCATCTCAAATTAGAATGCCCGGAACTGTTTTATTACAGAACAATCTCCAGAGCTGAAATCGACTTTATTGCCCAATACGATAATTCTCTCATACCTATTGAGGTAAAATTCCGCAAAAGAGCCTCCATACCTGTAGCCCTCAAAAATTTTATCTCCAATTACAAAAACAGGATCAAATATGGGCTTATGCTAACCCAGAATATAATGGACAGAAAAAATAATATCTATTTTTTGCCAGTGACCTTGCTCGATTTTATTCATCTGGGCTGAGACCTGAACAGGAAATCGGATTCAGGTTTGAATAGTTGATTTTTCGAGTCTGGATGGTTATTGATAAATCAAAATGCAAGGGTTGATAAAAAACAGAAAGCCAGAATACTAAGAGGTGATAGAGTGAACACACAAACATTCACAATCACAACTTCATCCTTTTCCTTTTCATCCCTTATCCTTCATCCTTCGTCCTTTCTTCTCCTGCTTGTTTTTCTGCTGCTGCCTCATTTCTGT
>CAJXJU010000171.1 GCA_913055195.1 uncultured Desulfohalobiaceae bacterium
TTCGATATTCGAATTTCGGATTTCTCAACTTTCGGAACTCCGAAAGTTGAGTTATGTTAGATAATTACCTCGCAAAATTATTGACTTTTTTCCTCTTGCCAAAAGTTTGTTTCTGAGCTATATATGTCGGTCTTTTGAAATCCAAGGAGGTTGATTATGAAAAAAGATATTCATCCAAAACTTTATGATGCGGTTGTACGTTGCTCATGTGGAAATCAGTTTGAGTCTAAGTCAACTGCAGGTGAAGAGGTGCATGTGGAGATCTGTTCCAATTGTCATCCTTTTTTTACTGGCCAACAGAAATTTGTAGATTCTGCCGGACGTATTGACCGTTTCAGGAAGAAATACGCCAGGTTTGCGCAACAAAACGAATCCGAATAATAAGATGTCCGAAATATCCATTGGTGGGCAGGCAGTCATGGAGGGCGTGATGATGCGCTCTCAAGACCGACTGTCTATTGCTGTGCGAGAGCCTGGCGGCAAGATTTGTGTTGAGTGCAGACCGTGGCTAACTTTCACCAGGACTAAATGGCAAAAAAAACCGTTTATCCGTGGATTTTTTGTTCTTTTAGAAACACTGGTTAATGGCATTAAGTCCTTAAATTTTTCGGCCCAAAAAGCCTATGATGAGGAAGGTGGTGAAATTAAGCCGTGGGCACTATTTTTAACTGTCAGTCTGTCAATTGTCCTGGCTCTGGGTATTTTTGTTGTTTTGCCTCATGTGCTTTCGCTGGGAATGAAGGTCTTGCATCTGGGCGGTGATGTGGATAGTTTATCGTTCAACTTATGGGACGGTCTGTATAAGTTTGTTCTCTTTCTGGCCTATATATTTTTTATATCTTTTTTGCCCGATATTAAGCGTGTGTTTCAGTATCATGGCGCTGAGCACAAAGTCATTCATGCCTATGAGCATGGAGCCAGATTAATTCCATCTGAGATAAAACATTTCAGCCGCCTTCATCCTAGATGTGGGACAGCTTTTCTCCTTTTCGTCCTGTCAATAAGCATTATAATTTTTGCTTTTATTGTGCCTGTATTTTTAAAGCTTTATACCCCTGATTCCACTATCTCTAAGCATCTGGCTATTTTGCTTTTAAAATTTTTACTTATGATACCTGTTAGCGGCATAGCTTATGAAATTATTAAATTGGCTGGTTATAAATGTGAGAGGATGTGGTGCAAACTACTTTGTTTACCAGGATTATTTTTGCAACTTTTGACAACCAAAGAACCTGATGATGAACAGTTAGAAGTGGCTATAGCAGCTTTGAAAGCAGCCGTAGGTAAGGAAGATTTATGCTCGCAAAATTAGAAAGTATTGAACAAAAATTTATCGAACTGGAACAACAACTCAGTTTGCCAGATATTTTTAGTGATCAGGAAAAGTATAAGAAAATTTCTAAAGCTCATTCGGAGTTGACCGAAATCGTCACAACCTTTCGTCAATACAAGAAAGTTCTGGCTGAAATAGACGAGAACAAGGAGCTTTTAAAAGACAAAGATCCTGAAATCAGAGATTTAGCAGCGATGGAGCTTGAGGGACTTAAAGAAAGCAAGAAAGAGCTGGAAGAACGTTTAAAAATTTTACTTATTCCCAGAGATCCTCTGGACGAAAAGAATATTATTCTGGAAATCCGGGCCGGCACAGGAGGCGAAGAAGCTGCTTTGTTTGCGGCTGACCTTTTCCGCATGTATAACAGATATGCTGAATCCAGAAACTGGAAAGTGGAAATTATGGACGCTAATGAAACCGGGACAGGTGGATTCAAGGAGATCATTGCCTCCATATCGGGTCAGCAAGTCTATAGCAGGCTGAAATATGAATCAGGCGTGCATCGTGTTCAGCGTGTTCCGGTCACAGAATCCCAGGGCCGCATCCATACCTCTGCGGTGACAGTGGCAATATTGCCTGAGGCTGAGGAAGTTGATGTAAAAATTGAGCCTTCTGATTTGCGTATAGATGTGTTTAGAGCGTCCGGGCCAGGGGGTCAGAGTGTAAACACTACTGATTCAGCAGTGCGTATTACACATATTCCTACTGGTATAGTAGTTTCCTGTCAGGACGAGAAATCACAACACAAAAATAAGGCCAAGGCCCTGAAGGTGCTGCGCTCAAGACTTTTGAAAATAATGCAGGAAGAGCAGAAAAGGGAACTGGATGCCAGTCGTAAGGCTCAGGTAGGCACGGGCGATAGATCGGAGAGAATTCGCACTTACAATTTCCCTCAGGGAAGGGTTACAGACCATCGTATCAACCTGACCCTATATAATCTTGAGGCCATTTTAGAGGGTAAACTGGATGATATAATTGACCCTCTGATTCAATATTTTCAGGCTGAAGCCATCAAAGAAGGTGTAACCATTTAGCTTGTGCGCTCCATATCTGAAGTTCTGGCTCAGGCTGAGTCTTATTTAAGACAAAAGCAAATTGACTCTCCACGGCTTTCAGCCCAACTTCTCCTGGCTTATGTCCTGGGTTGTACCCGTACATATCTTTATACCCACCCTGATCGCGTCTTAAGTCTCAACGAACATGAACATTTTTTGGATTTGATTGGGCGTCGGGCCAATGGTGAGCCTGTTGCCTATATTCTGGGTCAGAAAGAATTTTATAGCCTTGACTTCAAAGTAAATCCCCACGTGCTTATCCCCAGACCAGAAACAGAAACCATTATTGATCTGGTGCGCGGGGTTTTCCCCAGAGAAAAGAAATTTATATTTGCAGATCTGGGCACCGGCAGCGGATGCCTTGCCATTACCATAGCCCATTTATGTCCCCTGAGCTGTGGACTGGCTATGGACATATGCACTCAGGCCCTACGCGTTGCTGTCTTTAACGCCCGCAGGCATCAGGTTGAAAACAGGCTGACATTTATATGTTCTGATTTGGGAACTGCTCTTAAGTCGTATTCTCTGGACCTTATTGTCAGCAATCCACCCTATATTTCTGAACAAGAATTTTCCACCTTGAGTTTTGAAATAGCTAACTTCGAACCGCGAGAGGCCCTGTTGGCCGGCCCCACAGGTCTTGAATTTTATGTAGAATTAGAAAAACAGGCCAGGCAATCATTAAAATTTACTGGCATTTTGATAGCGGAAATGGGCTATAAGCAGGGTACTGAGATCCGCAAAATTTTTTCTTCATGGTCAGATGTTCAGATAATTAAGGATTTGGCTGGCCATGACCGGGTATTGATGGCGCGGCCATGAAAGAGTCGCGTGCAAAAAATCTTTTTTGCAGTCAGTTCATGAAGTGGTTTAAAAGCAACAATTGATTGAAAAAACAACAAAAATAATATCCCTTGCTCTGTAAAAAATGAATAAAATCAGTATGTTGCCTCTGGCATTATTGTTGCTGTGTTAATGACCGGAGGTTGATGATGAGACAAAAGACAATCAAAAGAGATATATCCTGCTCAGGGATTGGGCTGCATAGTGGGAAAAAAGTCACGCTGACCCTGAGGCCAGCTCCCGAAGATACAGGCATTATTTTTGTGCAGAAGGGAGAGCAAGGGAAAATTATGATTTCTTTGTCTCCAGACAAAGTTATCTCTACGGGCCTGGCCACGACCATAGGACATAATGGCGTGCCTATTGCCACAGTGGAGCACCTTCTAGGGGCCATATATGGGCTTGATCTGGATAATCTGTATGTTGAGGTTAGTGGCGAAGAATTGCCTATCATGGATGGAAGCGCAGCGTCTTTTGTCTTCTTGCTCCGCTCTGCCGGGATTAGAAAGCAAGGTAAGCCCAAAAAGGTTCTTGCTTTTACTCGACAGGTTCATTTTAAGGATGGCAACAAGTGGATCAATGTCCAGCCTTACCAGGGGCTCAAAGTTAAATATACCATAGAGTTTGATCATCCCATGATTGGGCGGCAGGAGTTCGAGTTTAAGCACAGTCCTGAGAATTTTATAAGGAAGGTAGCCAAGGCAAGGACTTTTGGTTTTCTTAAAGACGTAGAAAAATTACAGCAAATGGGGCTGGCACTTGGCGGTTCCCTGGACAATGCCGTGGTTCTGGATGACTATGGGGTAATCAATCCTGAGGGCTTACGTTTTGACGATGAGCTTGTGCGTCATAAAATTCTGGATTTTATTGGGGATATGGCTGTTATGGGGCTGCCGCTATGGGGAGCTTTTGAAGTGCATTGTTCAGGACATGCTTTTAACAACGCCTTTCTTCGTTTTGTGCATAAACACCAGGATGACTTTCTCAATTTAATTACGCTTGATACAGATACACTACCACAGTCCAGGCAGTCCGAACAGGTTATCCTGCCTCAGCCTGAACCAGTACTGGCATGAGTATAAATTCGAATATTGAAATTTTTAATGATGGCGCCTGCGGTGGGGGCGCTTTTTTATTTTTTCATTGCCGGGTGCATCCGCCAGTAGCGGGAAACCACCAATTTCAGCCGTACTCCTGGGACA
>CAJXJU010000172.1 GCA_913055195.1 uncultured Desulfohalobiaceae bacterium
ATCCTTTTTTAACTCCATCTGAATTTGAAAAAAAATTACGCCAGGACCTGGGTCTGGATCACAAGCAGGATTTTTTTACTGTGTTGCAAAAAAAATTGCTTTCACTTAATCAAAATAATAAAAACCCTGTCCTGTTTCTGGATGAAGGCCACCTCCTGAGTCAGGACCTTTTTGAATTTCTCCTTATTCTATCCAATTTACAGTCCAATAGCGCACATCTTTTACAGATAGTTCTGGCAGGCCAACCAGAAATGGAAAATCTTTTGCAACAGCCCAGGTTTGCCTCCCTCTATCAACGCATAGGTGGCCGTATTTTTTTAACAGGCCTGAGCTGCCAGGAAACACGGTCCTATATTTTATACCGTTTACATAAAGCAAAGCTGGACCAGAATATCTCTTTTTCCCTGACTGCAAGCCTGGCCATCCATAAATGGACAAAGGGAATTCCAAGACTAATCAACAAGGCCTGTGACCTCTGCCTGGAGCATTTAAAAACAACAACCCTGCCTGGCCAGCAGAAAAAAATCACCTATCCATTTTTGCTCAGGGCGGTAATCTTTAACTCCTGCTCAACATTTTATCCTCTTCAATCAAAATACGGTTTTTATCTCAATGCGCTGGCAATGGCTATGCTGCTGGTTCTGTTGCCATCTGCCATCCACTGTCCAGAGCGCGTGCATCCGTTAGGGGTACATCCGTTAGTAGCGGGGAACAACCAATCTCAACCAAACTCCAGGACCGAACACCTGAAACAGACAGGCAATAAGGTTGTAGGGGCAGATTCCATATCTGCCCATGTTCAACAGCCTGTTTCAGGTGCTCCGCGTCTGTCCCCGCCAGACAAGCACATTAGCGAAAAGTCAACTCGGGCTACTAACGCCTCTGCTACTGGCGGATGCACCCCTGGCGGATCCACCGCTCTGTCCCCAACACGCAAGTCCATCAGGGAAAAAACAACCACAACTATTGCAGAGGGCATGTCTTCACAGCAATTTAACCTGAAAAAACGCGATTTTTTGAAAAACAACAGGACAAAAACAAAAACCAGCCCCGCGCAGCAGCCAGACAAAAAATTTCCTGGTTCTGATGTGACCCGGGGCATAGACAAAAAATTCACCTTGTTGCAAAATGGCCTGGAGTTAAGCGCGATTGTCTGGTCGCCCGAGCCTGAACAGCGCTGCGCCGTGATTAACAATATGATTTTGCACCAGAACGACACTGTTTATGGCTATAAAATTATGCTTATTGAACAAACACAGGTCAAATTGCAAAAAAATGGCCAATATTATTTGCTCAAAATCAAAACTTCGGGATAAAATTTTGAAATATTCAGGAGGTAAAATGACAACTCAAAACAAAAAAGAAAAAGGTTTTACTTTAATTGAAATTCTGGTGGTCATTATTATCCTGGGCGTGCTGGCAGGTTTGATTGTGCCCAGGCTTATGGACGAGCCAGACAAAGCCAGAATAGTTAAGGCCAAACTTCAGATGGGTGAAATGGTCACTGCCCTGAAAAAGTTTAAACTGGACAATGGATTTTATCCTTCAACAGAACAAGGGCTACAGGCACTGGTTGAAAAACCAACTGTCGGCAGAGAGCCTAAAAATTACCCACCAAATGGCTATTTACCAAAAATCCCCAGAGATCCCTGGGGTAACGACTATATTTATCTCTGTCCAGGAGAACATGATGACTTTGACATTATCAGCCTGGGTGCTGATGGTGCAGAAGGTGGAGAAGGGCCAGATAAAGATATTGGGAGCTGGGAGTTAGATTGATCCGTACAGAGACCAGCACTAACACTCCGGCAGGCTTCACACTGCTGGAACTAATTGTAGTAATCATGATTTTAACCATTGGCATGGGCCTTCTTGTGCCACAATTTACATCCGGGATCTTTGCCAATGAAAAAAAAGTGTTTTTGCGCCGCTTGCATGCAGCTTTGCAGGAAGCCAGAAATACAGCCCTGCTCACCTCCAGACCAGCGTATTTGACTTTTAACATACACACTGGCTCAGGCAATGAATACTTTTTTATAGTTCAGGATAATAATGATGATATTTCTGCAAAATTACCTAAAAAAATATACGTTCCAGATTATATTGATGTGGTTAATATTATTACAACACAACAACCACATGCAACTTCTGGAGAAATAACATTCATTTTTCTTCCCAATGGCCTTAACTCCAGTGGTATTATCAATTGCAAAGATGGGGATAGTTACTTTCACATTACAATCAAACCATTTGCTCGCATGGAAATTGCCTCTGGCAAATTACTACTATGAACAGTCAGAATTTTAAATATTTCAACATTCAACATTCAACATTCAACATTTCCTCTGGTTTTACCTTAATGGAGGTACTCGTTTCTCTGGCTGTTTTGAGCATCGCTCTGGTTGCGGTTTTTCATTCCAATATTGGTCTGGAAAATGTTACTATAACAACAGAAGAGGAAATCAAGGCCAGCCTGCTGGCTCAGAATATAATGGCCCATATTTTGGCCTTTGGCATTGACAAATATGACCAGTTCCCAATGGAAATAGAAAAACAAGGATTTGAATACGACGTTCAGGTTGATGCAACAGATATTGAGAATCTCTGGCGAGTAAAGATTATCATAAGTAAAGATGATGTCACCATTTACCAGAAAAGTGCATTATTAGAAGCAAGGGATAATGGCTAAGGTGATTGAATGAAAAATGCATTTACTTTGCTGGAAGTTCTTATTACCCTTGCTATTATGGGTATAATTTTTTTCACTGTCTTTGGTGTCTATAGTCATACTCTAACATTAACAGATAGTTTTAACTCTTATGTTGAAATAAATCAAATGGCCCAGGCTATCATTGAAATTACAACAAAAGATATTCAGAGTGCTTATTACCAGAAGTCTGATAACAGCACAGAGGCAAACCAGTTCAGCTTTACTACAAGTAGTGAAGATATGGAAGAATCGTCTGAAGATGTAAATTTGCTTTTATCCCTGGCAACGACCAGTGACTTGAGTTTTAACAATGTTTTTCCAGCCAACTCCATCAATCTGGTCAAATATTTATTAAAAAAACACAATGAATTATATTCGTTGATTCGTAAACAAAAACAAATTCAACAAACTAAATGGCAATCCCTTGAACTTGCTGACAATATTAAAAATTTCACATTACGCTTCATAAATCACGCGGGACAGGAGTTTGAGGAGTGGAATAGCGAAGATAAAGACACCTATGGCTCTGAGCTGCCAGCTCTGGTCAAAGTGAAATTAGAGCTAAAACTGGGCCACCTGCGAAAAGAATTTGAATACTTTATACCTGTAGAAGGCTGGTCAGTACAAAATGATTAAAAAGCCTCAACATCAAAACAACAAGGGCAGTATTTTGCTTATTACATTATTAATCATTACCATTTTAGTAACCATTACCCTTGAAACACAACGCAAAATACAGCTTTATCAAGCTGGTGCTACATACATAACACGCAAATCATCCTGCACGGATGTGGCCCGTTCAGGCCTTGCCTTAGCAAAAGCTTTGCTAACTTATGATCGCAAGGAAAAAAACAGGTCTGATCACCTGGGGGAAATCTGGGCCCATCCCCATGACCAGGATGAATTAGAATTGCCAGAGCCAGAAAATGGGGAAATTATCCTGAAAATATCAGATGAGCAGGCCAAATTTCCCATCAATTACCTTGTAACCTCAACTGGAAAATGGAGAGACAGCTATCGCCAGGTCTTTTTTAATCTTTTAACAGGGCCATGTTTTCAGCTGGACCAGGAAAAGGCACTAAATATTATGAATGCCATTAAAGACTGGCTGGACAAAGATGATACTCCTGAAACTGAAGATGGTTTTGAACAGTCCTACTATGATGCTCACGAAATGTACGTTAAGGTAAAAAATGGCCCACTGCAATGTCTGGCAGAATTACAAAATATCGCTGGCATAACTGAAGAAATATATTCTGGCTCTGCCGGACGTCCAGGACTGAAGGACATTTTAACAATCTATACTAAAGGCAAAATAAACATTAATACAGCCTCAAACTTTGTTCTGACTGCTTTAATCAAACAGGACGAGACTGGCGTGCCTCCTGACGAGGCATGGGACTTTGCCAATGCCATGCTTGATTACCGTCAGGACAGCATGCACTATGATGAATTATCATCTACTCAGTGGTATAATAATTTGCCAGGCGCATTGGATATTCATTTTTTTAGTCTTATAACCACAAGATCAAATTATTTTTCTGTTTTAAGCACAGGCAAATCAGGAGAAATGCAGGCCAGGATATGGACTGTATGGGAATTAAAAAAGGTAAAAAATTCTATAAAATTTAAAACGCTCTTTATGGAATTCTCATGAAAGAGTCGCCTGCAAAAAGTCGAGATTCGCAAATTACAGCTTGCGGGGACAGGC
>CAJXJU010000173.1 GCA_913055195.1 uncultured Desulfohalobiaceae bacterium
CATTAATGTTTAAAAGCGTGTTGTGACAAAGGTTAATCACTGCCGCTTCCATTGCACCTGTACCACTGGTTGCAAGCATAATCACTTCATCCGTGTTAAAAAGTTTAAAAAGTTCTTTTCGAGTCTCTTCAAAAATTGCTTCAAACTCTGGTGTTCTATGGTGTAGAGTCTCAGTTGCCATTGAAGCTCGTACAAATTCTGGTACTGCCGTAGGTCCTGGTGTTAAAAGCATAATTATCCTTTAAATTGTTTATATATTTTTTGGATTACACCACGAAACAACAACTCTTTAAGAAGCAGGCCTGTCATGATTGTTTTACCGGCTCCTGTGTCATCTGCAAGCAAAAAACGAATTCTGGGCAGGGGTAGGAGATATCTGTAAACTGCTTCTACCTGATGAGGAAGGGGGTCAACAATACTTGAATTAACAGCAAACAAAGGATCAAATTGATAGGCAATACGGATGCGCTGTGCCTCAGCTCCAAGTAAAAAGATTTCAGGATCACCATCAAAAGTATGACTGCTTCCCCGAACCTTAACCAGGGCTGATAATTCCTCAGATGTTAAAGGACGTTTGATATGACGGTTGGAGTCAACTCCTATTCCTTCAATTAAAAATTTTTTCCCAAAGGGAACTACTTTTTGAATTTCCACAAATTCATCTGGCTCAAGGCCTTTTACTACATCTCCAGGAGATATAGTTCTATCTTTCATTTTTTATATCCTTGTATAATTTAAATTTGTGTTTCCTCAATATTCAATCTTTCAGACGGCTTGCTCAGATCACACTGTTTGATTTCATTTGCACCTATCTTTTCAGAACCTGTCTCGACTGCCATTACCGCTGCTTCCATTACTCTTTCTACAATCTCCCCGATCAGTCCTTCACTGCTGTCAAGGATCAGTTCAGCCACTTCCCTGTTTTGAGCCAGATTTGAAGGCTTTTTAAGAGGAAGCGTCCTTTCAAGGCGAGCCAGTAACAGCAAATATTCCTTATCAAATGTCCATCTGGGCAGTACCATCGGTCTGAACCTGCTGCTTATTTGCAAATCTGTGCTGACAGCGTGCAGGGCATCTTTTATTCCCACCAGAACAATAGGAATGGCTAATTCGTTGTTTAAATTCTTAACGGCGTTCATAAATGATCGCTGTTTTGCTACAGAACCGCTTAGAATATTGTGAATTTCATCCACAATTAACATCTTAGTACCAAGATGCCTGAAATAATACTTTATCTCCCTCTCCTTCTTAGATGCTGGATCAGATTGTTTAAATGGTACAATCAAGGCTTCGAGTATCTTGTCATAAAACATTCCTACATTCGGTTCATACGGAGCTTGGACATATACAACGGGCATAGCATCTTCATCTATCCCTTCAGTCGGAGGATGCTTCCTGAAAAAATGCTTAACTATACTGGTTTTGCCATTATTGCTTGTGCCTACTATCAACAGGCTGGGCATCCTGTCTTTTTTAGGTAACACCAGAAGCTCTTCCATTTTATTAAGAATTTCTTTAGCAGTTTTGTATGGAATAAATCTTGCGTGCTCAATAAATTTAATTCTTTCTGCATTACTCTTTTCCAGCATTTCCCTTGTTTCAGGGGTCAACCTTTCCAGATGAGATTTTGCTGCCATAATTCAAAACCTCCTACTCTTCATCATATTTAACTATTTCAAGATCATCACCTTCCAGATCGTCATCAAACATCATCATATCATCAATTTCATTTTCAACTGCTTCTTTTATCTCTTCTTCAGGTCTATCTTTAACAGCCTTATATAAAGGCTTTGCCTCTGATGAACTCTCTTCTCGCATCTCCATTTTTTCCTTGTGAACCTTCTTCCTGGCTGCATTTCTGCGGGCAGCCTTGCTCTTTTTGATCGACTCCTGCTCAAGTTTTTTCAGTTCCTCATAAGCCTTGAATATATCAAATTCATCATAAGAAGATAAATTCTTCTTTTCTGTAAGATATTTTTTTACCTGTTTTAACTCCCAGACAGATATGGGCGGAAACTTCAGGTTTCTATATGGAATAGAAAAATATTCCTTCATTTCAGGATCATAAAAATAGATTACGCTAATATCCCTGGGGTCTATCTTAAACAAATATTTTTTCTTCTGTCTGCCAGGCTCAACATATTTTCTTAAAACATCGCTAAAATACTTGATGCCATCAATCGTCACTCCAAACCTCTGGATAGTCCTTTCCTCTGAAGGCAGAAGAGCCATTTTAATTTTTTGAGCCTCTGATCCCTGAATAATATCAGGCAGTCCAGTTCCAGGATTAACTTCATCACCAAATATTCCGATCCGATATTTTTCTTCAGGCGACATATCTATGCCAGAGTGAACTTTCTTGTGGTAAATATTAACGATGAAGCCTGTTATCCATTTCTCAAGCTCGCCTATGGTCATAACCGCTTTTTTATCAGGTTTGTAATCACCTTTCTGGTCAGGTCTGGAAAATGTAGTTCCAGGCAATGAATGAAGCTCATTGTTAAGAGTACCGATAAAGCGTTCAACATGGCCCCCATATCTTGGCTTGCCTACTGGCCTGAAACTCAGTTCAATATTGTATTCTTCACAAAATTTTCTCAGTTCTGAGCCTCTAAACTCCATAGCGTTATCAACATGGATTGTTCTGGGCAGCCCCCATATTTTCCATTCGCCTTCAATTTCCAGCTTTTTTAAAAATTTCTCTTTTGGGAAAATGCCCATGCTAAGAGCCTGGCCCACGGTAAAAAAACTTGGAGGATCAAAAGATAAATAGAAACCGAAAATCATCCGGCTATAAATATCAATGGCAACCGTAATATACGGCCTGCCAACAGGTTCCCTTAGAACCTCATCCACCAGAATAATGTCCAGGGGCGTATGATCTATCTGAACAATATCCAGCGGACATCTGGCCTCAAAAATGTCCCCCTGAAGGCCGTAAATGCTTTCTGCCTTTGACCTGCTCATCCTTTTCTTCATAAATCTTTCTGTTGAAATCTCTTTTATGCGTCTTCTTACGGTATTGATATGAGGCGGATTAAAGCCTGCGTTTTCACATCTTTTTTTGATTTCAGCATATACTCGATTAATAGAAGTTTTTTGCAAAGTCAGATAAAGCTCTTCAATGGATTCTGTGATTATCTGATCAACAACGCTATTTAGACGTGACTTTCCTTTCCCGCCTCTGGCGTCCAGGTTTGGGACAAGAGAACTGAGCTTGCCTGTGCTTTCATAATTTTTAATCCATCTGTACAGGGTAACATAGTTAAGGCCAAATTCCTTTGCTCTTTCCTCAACTTCTTTTTTTGTCCTGGATGCTTTTATCAAAGGCTTGATAATCTCAAATCTCTCTTTTGCCTTATCCCATAACTCCGGCCTTATTCCTTCCAAAAAAGCATCTTTTTTGGTCTTTTTTGAGCTTTCATCTGAAATTTCTTCCAGTTCAGTGGGAAGAACGGTCTTAATATCGCCTGTCTGCCTGCTTTTAAGAAGCACCTTGTCCAGATCCAGGATATTTACAATTTCCCACTCCTGGTTGTTATGCCTGACAACCGTACCCTTCTTAAAGCTCAATCTTCCCATTATTTACCTCCAAAAGGCAGTTATTGTTAATGGGTCTGGTAAAATCAGTCTTGATTTCCTGTTTACAGATCAGATGCCAGATGACAGGGACAACCTGTAACTGCTCGTTCGAGCTTAAACTTAATTCTTTGAGTAGGTCTGATATTTTTAAAGGATTTGACTTTAATACTCTCAAAACCACAGGTTTAAATTTATCCAGATGTGGAGGTTCGTTTCTGAAATTATAAATGAATTTAAGGCCATCCAGATTGTATTTTTCCCTTAATTCCCTGTCCGTAACCAGCTTGAAATCCATGTCATTTTCATCAGCAAATTCTCTGAACACTGCCAGCTTGGTTTCCAGCTTTTTTCTTTTTTCCTTGTCCTGAAGCTCACGTTCAGATTTAACCTCCACAAGCAGAGGTCTTCTATTGGCTTCTGGCCTATAATTTATCAGGCAGTCAGGAAAATAATTCCTCTTTTTGCCGTCAATTAAAGTTTCTATTTTGAATGGCTGTTCCTGGTAGTCCTCAACTGTTGGGTCAAATTCCAGGGTCAAATAAAAATCCCGCTCTATGGCCGACTCATAGGCCATAGACCTGTCGTTTTTGAGGCTAGGAAAATAGCCCGTTAAGGATAAATGGTTTTTTTTGATTATTCTGGCTGGCATTTTTTGTTCCTGAATAAATATGTGAAGGATATGCCATATTTTTATAATATTTGCAATATTTTTAATAATTCTAAAATTACTTAAAAACTCAAAAAATCAACAATTTCAGCCTGATATTAATTTAGGTCAGTTGCAATTTTTGTGAAAAATGACAGGGGACATTATCCACGTCC
>CAJXJU010000174.1 GCA_913055195.1 uncultured Desulfohalobiaceae bacterium
ATCGTTTCCGGAAAATGGAATATCTTTTCAAGATTGTTTTGTAATCTGCTGAAAAAATTTAACATTTTTTGTAACTCAGAAAGTTGAGTAAATGAAAAAAAATAAAAACTTCCTCTTTATCATAGGGCTTATTATCGTAGCCACAATGAGCATAATTGCCCTTTTAGCGCCTTATATTGCCCCTTATGATCCAACCAGTTTAAATGTAGATGCCATTTTACAACCTCCATCACCAGAACATCTGCTGGGCACAGACAGTCTGGGCCGGGATGTGTTTTCCCGGCTTGTTTATGGTGCCAGAGTCTCTTTGTGGGTTGGATTCCTGGCCGTTGGCATCTCAGCCTGCATAGGCATTGTTCTGGGCCTTGTGGCTGGCTATTTTGGCGGAATTATTGACGAAATAATCATGCGCTTTGTGGATATCATGCTCTGTTTTCCTTCCTTTTTCCTTATCCTGGCAGTAATTGCCTTTTTAGAACCTAATCTAACCAATATAATGATTGTTATTGGCCTGACCTCATGGATGGGAGTAGCCAGACTGGTCAGGGCAGAAACACTCTCCTTGCGCACAAGGGAGTTTGTTCTGGCTGCTAAACTATCTGGTGCAAGCCTTACGCGCATATTGTTTATTCATATCCTGCCCAATGGACTGGCACCAGTTCTGGTCTCGGCCACTCTTGGCATTGCCTCGGCCATTCTCACGGAATCAGCCTTAAGTTTCCTGGGTCTGGGAGTTCAGCCCCCCACTCCTAGCTGGGGTAACATGCTCATGGAAGGAAAAGATGTGCTGGAAATCGCACCCTGGCTGTCCATTTTTCCCGGTCTTTGTATTTTAATAACTGTTTTAGGCTATAATCTCCTGGGAGAAACCCTGCGCGATATTCTTGATCCCAGAAACAAAAAGTTGGGAAGTTAAGAAGATGGGAAAATATACGTCCCGGAACTCTGAACTGAAAATTCTGGCTATTCATCTGAGTCTCGCGGATGCACTGCAAAAAACTGGCGCAAAGATAGTAAACCTCAATCCTCCACCAGGGCTTGTTGATTTGAGCCGGCACCCGGCAATACAGGATTTTACGCCAGACATCATTATCCAGCAGGAAACACTTGGCCCGCGCACCCTGCTTCTGGGTCTTGAGCACTTTTCCTGTCCCAGAATTTTCTGGTCAATTGATACGCATTTAAACTCTTTCTGGCATAAATTTTATGGCCGCAACTTTGATCTTGTCCTGACCACACAAAAACACTGGATAGAAAAGCTGCAAGCCGGAGAACTGAAAAGGGTCAACTGGTTGCCCTGGTCTGGAATAAAAAGAGAATGGAGGGATTTTAAGACAAGAAAATATCAAATAAGCTTTGTTGGCCGCATAACTGCCCACAGGCCAGCCCGACAATGGCTGGTAAATTATCTGAAAGAAAAATTTAACGCGTTTATTGCACAGGAAATACCTTTTGCCAGAATGCTTGAAATTTATGAACAAACAAAACTGGCTCCCAATGAAGCCATAGCTGGCGAAGTCAATTTTCGCACCTTTGAGGCTGCCTCCTGCGGCTGCCTGGTCTTAAACCAGGATTTAGGCGATGAAATATCTTCTTTATTTGTCCCTGGCAAAGAAACTCTTATTTTTCATCACGTTCTGGAGCTGCAGGAGCTTCTTGAATATTATTCAAAACATCAATCACAGGCAGAAAACATAGCCAGAGCAGGCTGGACACGGATTCAAAGGGAACATCTGCCAGAACACCGGGCTGCAACACTTTTAAATTATGCGCAAAATATCTCTCCAGGGACTTACACCAGCAGGCAAAATTTAAAAAATATTGTCTTTTCCATTTTTTTGCTCTGGCAAAACCAGGCTTCAAGTTTTAGCAAAAAGGAAATCATTGATTTATTTTTCAAACTTCCCATTGATCCAGAAGTATTAAGCGCGCTTGTTGAGCTACACGCAGATAAAAAAGATAAAGTCGAATCCTTTTTAATCCCAATTTTAGAGCAAAAACAGTATGATTTTCATCTCTTGCTCAATGTAACCTGTTCTTTTGCCGGGCTTAAACACAATAATTTTCCTCTGGCCCGTCAATTCTGGTACAGATACTTCTTAAGCAAGGGACAGGAACCACGGCCAGTGTCCACCCCTTTGCAACTTTGCCTGTTCTGGGCTAAAGAACTGGCACGCAAAGGTGAAATTTTTCGCATAGGCTTGCGTTTTGACCCCAGGAATATGCTTCCTCAAAGTGCCCTGGAATGCCTGGTCTATGCCGACTATCTTGAACCACAAAACAAGGAAGTGTTAAAGACAATTTTAGCTCTTATCAGGGATCAAAAAGGATTGGAGCCACTTCTGCTCCAGATTCAATCTCATTTAAGCCTGCTTGAACCAGAAAATTACCGTCTGGGGCTTGAGCTGGCATTAACCAACTTCAGGGCCTTTCGCCTGAAACAGGGAATGGAAGAGTTGTTCCTGGCCTTTGAAACAGCAAAAAAAATGGATAAAGCTGAGACCATGCTTAACTATCTGAAAAAAAAGGACAAACTACTTAAAAATTATTTTGTCAAGTTTCTGTCCGAGCACCTGAAACGGACATAGCTGAAAAAAATGAATAAAAAAGATATCAGATGCAAGCAGCGCTTTGAGAATTTCAAAATGGCCTTTCAAAGGCTTTGCGAAGCCATAGAAACTATTCAAAAATATCCTGACAATCTTCTTCTCCAGGCAGGGGTCATTCAAACTTATGAATTTACTTTTGAGCTCGCGTGGAAGACATTAAAGGACTACCTGGAAAATGAAGGCTTTGATGTGCCATCTCCCAGAAAAACAATGAGACAGGCATTCCAGGCAGGATACCTCAAAAACATAGATTTATGGCTTCAGGCATTAGCTGACAGGAACAAAACATCCCATGCCTATGATGAAGAAATGTCCAGAGAAGTAGTGCAAAATATCAGAGAAAAATATTTTCATATCATCCAGGAGTTATACCTGTTTTTTGAGAAAGAGTTAAACCATGACTGAATTCGGTCTATCTGTCAGAGAAACTGAAATTATAAAATCAATTTTGCAAAAATACCCTCAAATTGAAAGGGCTGTTATTTTTGGCTCACGCGCCATGAATACTTTTAAGCCAGGCTCAGACGTTGATATTGCCCTCTGGGGGAAAAATATTGATGGAACATTGCTTAATATACTGGACAATGAATTTGAAGAATCCATGCTGCCATATTTTGTTGACCTTCTGGACTTTAAAAACATAAAAAACCAGGCTTTAAAACAACATATTCAAAGGGTAGGTAAAATTTTTTATCATAAGACGACCCAATAAGAGTCGCCTGCAAAAAGTAAATTTTTCCATAAATCTCCAACACCATTGCTAAACCATGCTTGAATTTTTGCGCATCAAAAACCTTGCCCTTATTGAAGACCTGGAGATGGAGTTTCATCCAGGCTTAAATGTCCTCACTGGTGAGTCAGGGGCTGGCAAATCATTTATTTTAAGGGCCCTGGATTTTATTCTGGGTTCTAAAATCCCGGCTACCATGGTAAGACCGGACAAAGATAAAGCAGTTGTCGAGGCCATGTTTTTTTTAGATGAAAAAGAACTTATTTTGCGCCGGGAGCTTATCGCGGCAACTGGACGCAGCAGATTTTACTTAAATGATTCTTTAAGCTCTCAGGAAAAAGTTCTCTCCCTTCGTCCCAGACTGTTAATCCATACCAGTCAGCACGGACAGCAAAAATTGTTAAAACCGGCCTTTCACACCAGAATATTGGACTATTTCTTGCCTGAACAGGATATTCTGGCCCGAAAAGATGACCTGCTACGCAGGTTGCGCCAGATTCTCAATGAAAAACAGGAATTAAACACCAGAATAGAACAACTGGCGGCCCAGAAAGAATTTTTAAAATATCAAAAAGAAGAAATTGACCGTGTAAACCCCAGACCCAATGAAGAAGAAGAACTCCTGGAAGAACTGACAAGGCTCAAATCCAGGGCCAATCTTAATCAAGACATAAGCCACGCCCTTAATATCCTGCACGCACCAGAAACCAACCTTTTACACAATCTGTTTGAACTGCAAAAAGTCATTTCCAGGCTAACTGAGATTGACGAAAAATTCGCAGACACTGCCTCAGACTTAGATAGTGCAATTGCTATTCTACAGGACCTGGACAGCACTTTAAAGTCATACCCTGTGGACAATGAAGAAACCAATACAGAGGCCATTGAAGCCAGGCTTTATGAGCTTTCCAGGTTAAAACGTAAACTTAACAAAAGTCTCGACGAAATCCTGGCCCTTGGCCAGGAAATAGAGCAAAATCTCTCCTTTCTTGATGCCAGCTATTTAAGCATCAAACAGTTAGAGCGCAAAGAAGAGGAACTGGCCCAGAATTTAAAACA
>CAJXJU010000175.1 GCA_913055195.1 uncultured Desulfohalobiaceae bacterium
AAAAGTCCTTCGGCCCAATGGGCCGAAAAAACTTTGCGCCTTTGCGTCTTTGCGCGAGATATATAGAGAAGGAAAGCTTAAAAGAAGGTGATGTAATTGTCAGGGTTGATCCAAGATATTTCAGGCCAACAGAAGTGGATACCTTGCTGGGAGATGCATCAAAGGCAAAAGAAAAGCTGGGCTGGGAGCCGGAGATTAGTTTTGAAGAGATGGTAGATGAGATGGTGTTGGAGGATCTTAAATTGGCCCAGAGGGATTACATGATAAAAAAGGCCGGGTTCAGGGCTTTTGATTATAACGAGTGATCTAGGGAGGTTGTTGAGGTT
The DNA here is from genome assembly GCA_913055195.1 of uncultured Desulfohalobiaceae bacterium. GTDB lineage: Bacteria > Desulfobacterota > Desulfovibrionia > Desulfovibrionales > Desulfonatronovibrionaceae > Desulfovulcanus. The sequence continues at coordinate 327 of CAJXJU010000175.1, forward strand.
ATTGAGGTTGTTGAGGTTGTTGAAGGGGGTAGAGGGAGGAAAGAGGAGATGGGAAGTTAGGCTGAAGAGGAAGATAACTCGTTACCCGCTTCATTGACAAGCACAGTTTTTATTTTTAAATTTTTTACAAATTGCTTAATAACGAGCCGAGATCTGGTATTTACATAAATAAAATAGGAGAGGGAAATGACTAAATTATTAGAAGTAGATGAAGTAAAGAAGCTGGAAACACAAATTCAAAAAGGATTAGAAGAATATACACACTTAACTGTTGATATTCCAGATTCAAAAAAAGAGTATAAGAGGCGTTTTAATCTAATAAATGAGGAAATTAATATTGATGAAGTAGAGTTTGATGATTTCACTGAGGATATTTTTTCACTTACTGTTAAAATTCCTGACACAAAGAAAGAATATAGAGAAAGGTTTGGCATATGAACTACGAAACAAAAGAAAGTTTGAAATCACTATTTATAAAACTCGCTCATCAAATAATAGGTTTGTATAGTGATGAATTAAAAGTTTATATCTATCATGACGAGCTTACTGAAGATATATTTTATGAATATGAAAAAATTAAAGAGGATATAAAGAATAACATCATAGATGCTGAATTTTTGGCTGATCGCCATAAAATAGCTGCCTTTTTTATATCTTCTATTATGAAGAAAGAACCAATTAAGATAAAAGTTAATAAAACAGATATAAGTGATAATGAATTAAGTATGTTAGTGAATTTCAACTTGAGCATAGTTTTTGCCAATTATGTCATTAAAGTATTTTACAAGAAGAGATATAATAAAGAATTAAAAATTATATCCCCTAAATCATATGATGACAAATCAAAAAAGACATACAATGATCAGTTGTTTACTTTAGTTAGAGATATAATTAACATGGAGGAGAAAGTTTTATTATTGACATTATCTCATATTTTATTTTTAATTGAAAAATATTCAGAATGTATGCAAAATAAATAATTTTTTTGACTTTTTACCTATCTAGGCTCCTTTTCCCCACTTCCTTGAGTTGCCTGCAAAAAGAAGTTGTAGAGGGGGTAGAAGGGGAGAGAGGTTATTGAGGTTGTTGAAGGGATTGAGGTTGTTGGAGGTTGTGGAAGATGGGAAGAAGCTGGGAACAGTTGCTGGTTTGGCAAAAGAGTCATGAGATTGTTCTGGAAGTTTACAGATTAACAGGTAACTTCCCTCCAACTGAGCGTTATGCCCTTGTTGATCAAATAAGAAGAGCAGCCTATTCAATTCCTTCAAATATTGTAGAAGGACATTCCAAAAACAGCAGAAAAGAATTTTTGCGATTTTTATACATTGCTCGTGGCTCATTAGAAGAGCTCAAATATTTTTGGCTTTTATCTAGAGATCTGGGATATGTATCTATTGGGAAAGGGGACATGCGAATAATGTAAAGGGATAAGGGGTAAGGGGTAAGGATTAAGGGGTAAGGGGGAAAGGTTGTTGAGGTTGTTGAGTTGGGCAGGCCCTGATTTTATTTAACCATCAACCATATTCAGCATTTACCCTGTTGAATCCCGCTTTGCGGGGCTGTCCCTGACAGCATTCAACAGGGTAAACATTCAACATTCAACATCACTCGTTATCCTCTTCATTGACAAATACATTTCTTACTCAACTTTCGGAGTTCCGAAAGTTGAGTTAAAAACGATACTTGAACGCAGTTTAAAGATCAAAATAGATATGAAGCGTACTGGTCGTCAAAGGTATTACGTTCTGCCATCCGCGATCAGGGCAAAAACCATCCTGGCCGATCTTTTCCCAGAAGACCAGGCGCCGTTTTAACTCTTCCTTCTCTTTAAACATAGGGGGCCTTTGCCCCCTTTTTTTTGGCCCATCTCCTACCATCTCCTACCATCTCCCATACTCTATCGTCACCACTTAATATCTTGAAATCATTAACATTTTAATACTGGTGACGATACTTGCCCACTATCATCACCAGTATCGTCATCACCTAACATATTGAAATTATTAAAAAAACAGCGATTTGTGACGGTTGTGACGGTTAATAAGGGTTTTTTTATTTTTTTCTTTTTGTTTTCTCTCGAAAAATAAATACAATTTTTATCGTCACTACCGTCACTTTTTCTATTTCATGAAAGAAAAATATAAAGAAAATAAGGAGTTAGAGGTCAAAAAAGGTGGTGACGATACTGGTGACGATAGATCGAGTATCGTCACCATTTTGAAAAAAAATCAATAAAAATAACAAGTTATATGGTGACGATACTTGGGGTTTTTCTGGAAAAATCGTGGGTATCGTCACCTTTTTTTTCTTCACTTCACGTTTATTCGTGAAATCACAAAAAATTGTTATTTTGTTATTATAGTATAATAAAATAAAATTTTCCTAAAGGAGAATATCATGACAAAGGAAATACAATACACAGATGAACAAATGGATATAATCAATGCGGTTGCCAGGTATAATTCAATAAGAATTTTTGCCCTGGCAGGAACTGGAAAAACAACAGTTCTCAAAGGCATTGCTGATCATTATCCAGATATGAAGATGCTATATATCGCATTTAACCATTCAATCGCTGAGGAAGCCAAAAAGAAGTTTCCGGCAAATGTAGATGTCTATACAACGCATGGACTGGCTTTTAAATATACAGGCAGATATTATGCGTTCAGCAAACGACTTGTGGGTAAATTTGACTGTCATGCGATTGCCAGCAAGATGAACATTGCAGTTGGATTTGTATATGATAACATAAGACGTTTTGAAAGATTCCTTGATTCAGATGCTCAATGTAATCCCAAAAGTATTGCTCATTTTTTGTATCAATCAGGAATTAAGGATGAAGAAAATAGAGAAGTTACTGATTTTATATACAAACTGTATTTTATGCTCATTAACAAGCGTTGCGAACTCGAAGTGACTCACTCTCTATACTTCAAGGAATTTGAACAGAGATTTAATTATTTTAATCTGAAAGATAAATATGATGTTGTTCTGCTGGATGAAGTACAGGACTCAAACATGGTAACGCTGTCAGTATTTAATCAGTTTAATGCAAAGCGTGTTATGGTCGGAGATTCGCATCAAAAGATTTATGGCTTTCGCGGTGCGATAGATGTAATGGAAAAGTTTGAATCTGATGTAACCCTGTATTTAACTCATACATTTCGCTTCAATAATAAAAAACAGGTTAAAATAGCTAATGATACATTATATTATCTAAAGGGAGAGGACGCAGACAAATTGATTAAGCCAGCCCAAAATATACATCATGATTATTCATCATATAATGATTATTGTATAATCACCAGGACAAACGCCAAACTGATTCATTTACTGAACAAAAATGACGATCTTAGGCCAGTACGGCATCCTCGCAATTTTTTTGATCCCATCATTGATATTTTCAAGGAGAAAATACCGGTTTTGAATGATTATGAAAATTTTCAGGAGTATCTTGATGAGCTGGAAGTGGTTGCAGAAAAAACCGATGATGTAGAATTAATGTCATCCGTTGCCCTGGTTCGTGAATATAGAGATATTAATTTTTTTATGCGGTTATACGACAAGGCCATTAGAAACAGAAGACGCAGAAGCCTTAATACATACATTAGCACTGTTCATACGGTTAAGGGAATGGAATTTGATGCTGTTATGCTTGCTGATGATTTTCGGTGCATTAAAAGAATTATAAAAAGTATGATACAGCATGAAGTTGACAATATTCAAAAATATATTAGGGACAAGATCTTTTATCTACCAAAAGAAAAAATTAGAGACTTTTTTAAGGATATCAAGTCAAATACGATGAAAGAGGAAATAAATCTGTTTTATGTAGCAGTTACTCGGGCAAAAAAAGATATTGCAATGCCACCTGAATATTATTCTATGTTTGATAAGGATGTTATAATTGTTATAGAATAAAGATAAAAGGGGGTAAATAATATGTTACATGGAATACCATATTTTCAAAGTGCGGAAGTGTTAAACATTTTGGAAAAAAACCAATCAAAAGCACAGAAAAAAAAGAAAAGAAAGAAAAAAAGCAAGGTTGAAGAGTTAAAAAAGCTTCTCG
>CAJXJU010000176.1 GCA_913055195.1 uncultured Desulfohalobiaceae bacterium
CCGCTTTGCGGGGCTGTCCCTGACAGCATTCAACAGGGTGAAGCATTCAACATTGTCTGTAAAAAGTGCCTTTTTGCAGGCGACTCATATATTCGTTTATAAGATGCGACCGCCGAAAACGGAGTTTTTATAGCCGTATTATTTTTTCCTTTTTTTACTCTTAAGCCAGGTAAGCAACTTTGGCTCCATCCCCTGATCTTTGGGCTGGTAAAAACGTCTGCCAAGCAGTTCTTGAGGCAGATAATCCTGTTCTACCCAGGCCCCGGGATAGGCGTGAGGATATTTATAGTTTTTGCCATAGCCCCACTCTTTTTGCAGGGCAGTGGAGGCATTGCGCAGGTGCAAAGGCACAGGCTTTGGGCCATTTAACCTTACTTCTTTTTGAGCAGCAAGGTAGGCTGCATAAGTAGAGTTAGATTTGGGAGCCAGAGCCAGATAGACTACTGTTTCGGCCAGTGGAATAAACCCTTCAGGCATACCCACAAATTCAATTGCCTGCTGACATGAGACGGCTAAAGGTAAAGCCAGGGGATCAGCCAGACCAATATCTTCTGAAGCCGATAAAATCAGGCGCCGGCATATAAACCGTGGATCTTCACCCCCTTCCAGCAAACAGGCCAGGTAATAAAGTGCTGCATCAGGGTCACTGCCGCGGATGGATTTAATTAATGCTGATGCAAGTTCATAATGAGTATCACCATCCCGGTTTCCCCGAATAATTATTTCTGGCAAGACTGTCTTTAACTTTTCAGGAGAGCGTTCTTCAGGTTGCAAACTGGCTGTATATTCTAATAGATTGAGCAAGGTTCTGGCATCGCCTCTGGCCTGAAACGCGAGTAGTTCAAGGCTTTGTTCCTCCATTTCAATGCCCAGGAGTTTTTGTCCCTTTTTAGCCAGTTGTAACAGCTCGTTATGGTTTAATGAGTGTAATTTCAGGACGTTTAAACGGGATAGAAGTTGTCTTGTGATACTAAAAGAAGGGTTTTCAGTGGTAGTGGCCAGGAGGACAATTTCACCGGTTTCCAGAAGTGGCAGAAAAAAATCCTGTTGCGCTCTGGAAAAGCGATGCAATTCGTCCAGGATAAGGATTTCTACGCCGGCAATTTTCTGGCGTAATTTGCTAAGTCCTACTTCTGGAGCGCTAAAACGCACAAAACTTTTTTTTGATGCCCTGGCCAGAATCAGGGCCAGGGTTGATTTGCCACATCCAGGCGGACCAAAGAAAAGCGTGCTTTGCAGTCTCTTGCCCTGGATGATGGCCCGCAGTCTTGATTTTAGATGACTCTGGCCGACAAACTCATCCAGGGTTTGTGGTCTTAGCCTTTCAGCCAGTGGAGTGTGCATATTTTAGTTTAAGTTTCTTTTATTTCTATAATCGCCCTGGTTAATTTTTCTTTGTCGTCTTTAAATAATTTATAATTCAGGGCGTCTTCCAGGGCCTGACGGCTGGCCTCAATAATATTGTAAGATACGCCTACGGTTATCCATCGGGCCTGGTGGTCGCCGGATTCAATAAGGACACGTACTCTGGAAGCTGTGCCAGAGAGATCACCGTGAGTCAGGACAGAAAATACTCTGACCTTAAAGTCCAGTAGTTGTACTTCTGAAAGGGTTGGATAAAATTTTTCCAGGGCCTTGCGCAGGGCATTATCCAGCGCATTGACCGGTCCTTTACCCGTGGCTGCTGTGTGCTCGAGCATTCCTCCCACGCGAACCCTGACTGTTGCTTCAGAAACTGGCTCTTTGTCTTCCATTCGCTTGGTTTCCAGAACACGGAACTCCTCCAGGGTAAAGTAACGCCGCGCCCGGCCTAAAGTACGGTTAAGAAGAAGCTCAAATGAGGCTTCTGCAGCAGTATATTCATAACCCTGGCTTTCAAGGTCTTTTAACCTGGAGAGAAGGTCCAGGACAAAAGGATCGTCTTTATCAAGATGAAAGCCATATTGTCTGGCCTTAAACAGTATATTGCTTTGTCCGGCCAGGTCTGAAAGCAGGATGCGTTGTTTGTTGCCAACAGTTTCAGGAGGAATATGCTCATAGGTTTTGGGATTGCGGCGCACAGCGCTGACATGAACGCCACCCTTGTGGGCAAAGGCAGATTTGCCCACAAAAGGCTGACGGTGAAAGGAAGTTAAATTGGCTACCTCTGATACAAAGTGAGACACAGAGGTCAAAAGCTGCAATTTTTCTTCTGGCAAACATTTATACCCCATTTTTAGTTGCAGATTGGGGATAATAGAACATAAATTGGCATTGCCGCACCTCTCCCCATAGCCGTTTATAGTGCCCTGTACCTGGACAATGCCTTTTTCCACAGCAATTAGAGAATTGGCTACAGCCAGCTCTGAGTCATTATGGGCATGGATGCCAAGTTGTGCTTCAGGTAGTTCTTTGCGCACCTGATCCACTATTGTTGCCAGCTCAGATGTGATTGTCCCGCCATTGGTATCACATAAAACAAGCACGTCAGCACCAGCCTCAAATGCCTTTTTCAGACAGGCAAGAGCGTAATCTTTATTAGCTTTAAAGCCGTCAAAAAAATGCTCAGCATCAAAAAATAATTCTTTGACCTGTGGTCTTAAAAAGGCCAGGGAGTTGTAAATAAGCTCTAAATTACGCTCTAAGGTAGTTCGCAGCGCTTCCTGCACATGAATGTCCCAGGTTTTGCCAAAAATAGTAACCACCGGGGTCTGAGCCTGAAGCAAGGAGTTCAGATTGGGATCATTTTCAGGGGATTTTTTGGCCAGATGGGTGCTGCCAAAGGCAGCAATTTTAGCGGTTTTTAAATCATAGTTTTTGATTTCCTGAAAAAATCTTTGATCTGTAGGATTAGAAGCAGGCCAGCCTCCTTCAATATAATGAATGCCTAAGTTATCCAGTTTTTGCACGACACGGATTTTGTCTTCAGTAGAAAAATTTACATCTTCAGCCTGCGTGCCGTCCCTTAAAGTAGTGTCATAAATTTTTACTGTTTGCATAGTCTGTAAATTTTATGTTTGTAGGGGCGGATTGCATATCGGGAGCACCCTTCCATATCCGCCCCATGTAGTTGAACATTGAACCAGACCTGTAAAAAGAAGCTTGCAGGCAACTCATTTATCCAATCCAAAGGCTTCATGCAAGGTACGTACAGCAAGTTCAGTATATTTTTCCTCGATGAGACAGGAAATCTTAATTTCCGAGGTGCTGATGATCATGATATTTATGTTTTCATTTTTTAAAGCAGAAAAGGCAATGGCTGCTACTCCAGAATGGTTGCGCATACCCACGCCTATAACTGAAACCTTGGCTACGTTGGGGTCTGCCAGGATATCTCTGGCACCAATATCAGTTTTGATTTTTTCAATAATAGCCAGAGTGTCTTCCAGAGAACTTTTAGGTACTGTAAAGGTCATATCTGTGCGGCCTTCGCGGCTTGGGTTTTGAACAATCATATCTACCACAATATTTGCCGCGGCAATTGGTTCAAATACTCGAGCAGCAATACCTGGCTCATCATAGACATCAACCAGAGTGATTCTGGCCTGGTCTTTATCATAAGCAATACCTGATACCATTGCAGATTCCATTGTTTCGTCCTCCTGTATAACTAAGGTTCCTGGTTCATCAGAGAAAGTTGATCTTACATGAATCGGAACATTATACTTTTTAGCAAATTCCACTGACCGGATTTGTAAAACTTTTGCCCCCATACTGGCCATTTCCAGCATTTCATCATAGGCAATTTTAGGAATTTTTCTGGCTCTGGAGCAGATATTGGGATCCGTAGTATAAACGCCATCCACATCCGTATAAATTTCACACATTTCAGCTTTGAGCGCTGCTGCCAGGGCAACTGCTGAAGTATCTGAACCACCACGGCCAAGAGTGGTGATTCTTTGTTCGCAGTCACAACCCTGGAAACCAGCAGCAACCAGTACGTCAAAGCGTGAGAGCATCTGTTCCAGCCTGTCAGTATCAATATCCAGGATGCGAGCTTTGCCAAAGCTTTTATCGGTTTGAATAGGGATCTGATAGCCTAACAACGATCTGGCCTTGATACCTTTGTCCTTGAGGAGCATGGAGAATAAGGCCACAGAAGTTTGCTCGCCAGTGGCCAGGAGGACATCCATTTCTGCTGGATCGGGTCTGGGAGACCACTTTTGGGCCATATCAATCAGTCTATTGGTTTCCCCGGACATGGCCGAAAGCACGACCACAAGTTTATACCCTTTATCCAGAGCTGCTGAGACTTTTTCCCGCACTTTGAGCATGCACTCCAGATTGGCCACAGATGTTCCGCCAAATTTTTGCACCAGAATGCGCATAGTCTTTTTTTACTCCTTTAAAACTTTTTTTAAACAACTCAACTTTCTGACTTGAAAAAAATGTTCAATATTTTCACCCAATTACAGAGC
>CAJXJU010000177.1 GCA_913055195.1 uncultured Desulfohalobiaceae bacterium
TTCGATATTCGGATTTCGAATTTCTCAACTTTCGGAACTCCGAAAGTTGAGTCAGAAAGTTGAGTTATTGCCTGAATCCGTGAATTTTCCTCAATGAAATACGGTTTAATCTCAAACTCAGATTTTGTGAAGAGATTTTTTTCAACGACTCAGAATTTTTTTGTTGAGGAAAATGAATTGATTGAGTAAGAAGATTGAAAAAGTTTATTTTTCGATAAACAAGGTTGTTTAAACGAATAAATTATGAAAAAATTAATCATTGAAGGCGGTTTGCCGTTAAAAGGCAGAATAAGAATAAGCGGCTCAAAAAATGCGGCCCTGCCAATTTTGCTGGCCTCAATTATGGTTGAAAATGGCGTTACCCTGAGTAATGTCCCCAATTTAAGAGATATTAACACAACCATTAAACTCCTGTCCCTGCTTGGATGTGCTGTTGAACAGAACCAGGGAGAGGTTAAAATAAAACCGCAAAATTTGCTTCCAGAAGCCCCTTATGACCTGGTGCGGACCATGCGGGCATCAGTGCTTTGTCTCGGGCCGCTTCTGGGCATTCTGGGTCAGGCAAAAGTTGCTCTTCCCGGAGGCTGTGCCATTGGGGCCAGGCCGGTTGATCTTCACTTAAGCGCGCTGGAGCAAATGGGAGCGGAATTTGATCTGGAGTCAGGTTATATCATTGGCCGCTGTCAAAAATTAAGGGGTGCGCATATTCATTTTGATTTTCCTACTGTGGGGGGAACAGAAAACCTCCTTATGGCAGCAGCTCTGGCGGAAGGAGAAACAGTTCTGGAAAATGCAGCCAGAGAACCGGAAGTGGTTGATCTGGCCAATTTTTTAAACAAATGTGGGGCCAAAATATCCGGCCAGGGAACAAGTATAATCAGAATTCAAGGTGTATCCAGCCTCTCGCCCTGCAAGTACAGGATCATGCCTGACCGTATTGAAGCTGGTACTTATATGGTTGCGGCAGCAATAACTGACGGAGAGCTTTTCCTGGAAGAATGTCCATTTAACGAACTCGATGCAGTAATATATAAGTTAAGAGAAATGGGGGTCTGGATACAGGAAGGCAGAACAGGCGTTCTGGTACGCAGGCAGAGCGTTTTAACAGGTGTGGATGTTGTTACCCTTCCTTTTCCAGGATTTCCAACGGACATGCAGGCACAGATTATGGCCTTAATGTGTATTGCTGAAGGTTCCAGCATGATTAAGGAAACCATTTTTGAAAATAGATTTATGCATGTTCTGGAACTGGTACGGTTGGGTGCTAATATAAAATTAAGCGGTCAAACCGCAATGGTGCGCGGGGTCAGGGAATTAATTGGAGCGCCTGTAATGGCCTCAGATCTGCGCGCCAGCGCGTGTCTGGTACTGGCCGGGCTTATTGCCAAAGGCAAAACAGAAGTGTATAGGATTTATCATCTTGATAGAGGATATGAAACAATGGAACTAAAACTCGCACATGTTGGTGCAAGAATTGCAAGAGTAGATGCCTGAGCGCAGACATTCACATTAATCACAAACACAACAGGAGGGGATTGCTAATGTCCAGGGGATTGTTAATGTTTTTACTTATTATCGCTTTAATATTCCCTGTTATTGTTCATGGAGCAGAAGGAAATTTTGTTGGGTCGGCTAAATGTGGTGAATGCCATGAAGAGGAGTATAACAAATTTAAAACTTACTCTAAAAAGTCAAAATCATGGCATAGCATTGAAATTATGGCCTCAGACCTGACATCTGATGAAATTGAAAGTTGTTATGAGTGTCATACTACCGGACATGGCCAGGCAGGAGGATTTGTCAGCATCCAGAGTACTCCTCATCTTGCTGACGTGGGTTGTGAGACCTGTCACGGGCCAGGAAAAGCGCATGTTGAGGCTGGTGGTGACCCTTCTCTTATTAAAAGAAAGCCTACAGAAGCTGATTGTAGAAAATGTCATAATGCAGAACGCGTCCAGACTTTTGATTTCCGTCCTTTAATTAATGCTGGAGCGCATTAGAGGCTAAGGGCTAAAGCCTAAAGGATGTGCCTGCAAAAGTCTCTTTTTGCAGGCTTTGTTTAATGTTCCGAGCATCTAATGGACGACGTATAAATAAATCAAAAAGTTTTATTTCTCTAATAATTATTGAACCTGTATTTTGAACATAATATTGAACATTGAACGTTGAACATAAACAGGGAGGCAGGATGTTTGATTTCATTAAAGAACGTTTGAATTTAAAGTTGTTACTTATAATGGCGTTTGTTTCCTTAATTGTTTTTGGGATGTTGATAGTTTTTATTGCCCAATCTCATAAAACAGCCTTGCTTAAACAAATTAGTATATCTTGCAGTCAAAAAGCGGAGTTAATGAGGCTTGCCATTGAAAAACCAATGCTTATGGGAGATGATGAAGGCACCAAACATGAATTTAAAATTTTGGCAGAAAAGGATAGAAATACTTCTATTTATTTAACAAATTATAAGGGAAATGTAACCTATAGCACTAAATCTGATGATGTGCGTAAAAATTTTGATTCTTTATTTTCTCAAGATGATATTGTCAATCTTGTGTTCTCGGGATTGAAGGAAATAAAACAATCACAACTTATGGTTAAAATTAAACATAAAGATTATTTTATAAAAACTATAACTATCAAAAATGAGCCGACATGCTACCATTGTCATGGTTCAACACAGCCTGTACTGGGAGAAATGATTGTAATGCAGGATGTTTCTGAAACAATGTCAGAGGTACGTAAACAACTTTATGAAATGATTGCTATTTCAGTTGTTGGATTTTTTACTTTAATTGCTGTACTCTGGTTTTTTATCAGGAACATTGTTATTAGCCCAATTACTAAAATTACCAATGCCTTAAAAGAAATTGCCCAGGGAGAAGGAGACCTGACAGCACGTATTGAAATTCATACACAAGATGAAATAGGCAAACTGGCTCACTATTTTAATGAATTTGTTAAAAATCTTCAGGCAATGATCAAGGATATTGCTAGAAATACGAAAACTCTTAATTCTTCTTCATCAAACCTTTCTGAGCTCTCTACATATATATCTTCAGAAACAGAAAATATGTCCGATAAATCCAACACCGTTGCTGCCGCTTCAGAAGAGGTAAGCTCTAATATGAACTCTGTAGCTGCGGCCATGGAAGAGGCTTCTACCAATGTAAGTTTAATTGCAACTGCTGCCAAGCAAATGTCAGATGCCATTAATGAAATAGTCAGCAGGACAGAACAGACCCAGGCGGTCACGTCTCAGGCAGTGTCCAAAGTAGAAAGTGCATCAAGCAAAATTGAACAATTAGGACTTGCTGCCAGAGAGATTACAACCATAACCGAAACAATTACAGCTATTTCTGAACAAACTAATCTTTTGGCCTTAAACGCTACCATTGAAGCAGCAAGGGCTGGAGAGGCTGGCAAAGGTTTTGCTGTTGTTGCCAACGAGATTAAAGAACTGGCCAGACAGACAGCAGCCTCCAGTGAGGAAATTAAGAAAAAGATTGAAAGCATTCAGGCCTCAACCGAAGGTAGCGTTGAGGAAGTGGCTGAAATTTCCGAAGTTATTACACAGGTCAATGATGTGGTTTCTTCCATTGTGGCGGCATTAGAGGAACAGGCTACAACAACCAATGAAATTGCTTCCAATGTTTCTGAGGCTTCTTTTGGCATTCAGGAAGTAACTGAAAATGTAGCCAGGAGCTCTGCTGCTTCTTCAGATATTAACAAAGAAATTATGGCCATCAATGAAGCGACGAACAAATTGAGAAATATGAGCTCGCAGGTCAGTTCAAGTGCTGAAGAGCTTTTGGGGCTGGCCAGGAGGTTGCAGCAGTTAGTAGGGAGGTTTAAAATTTAAGGATGAAGGCTGAAGGATGAAGGATGAAAAAGATGCATCCGCCAATAGCGGAACAAAGCAAAGCATAACTTAACTGGCTTAACTGCCAAAAGTCTAAGTTATCGTTTTTTAACAAAGCGGATATTATAAAGGAGGAGGGAGTTAATGTTTAAACATGTCAGGTTTACGACCAAGTTGTTTATGGGCGTGATGGCGATGTTTGTGACAGCATTGCTTACTGTCACTTTGATTAATATGTATCAGGTCAAAAACGATCTTTTTTTTATGGGATCGTCCTCTCTTACCTCTGTTTCTCAGATAGTATATAATACTTTAAAAATGCAGAATGATTTAACCCAGGAAAAATTAAAAACTGATCTTTCTCTGATGAATAAAGAGATAAAGAATCTGGGAGAGGTTCATCTGGATAAGAGCCAGATGATCAATATGACAATTATTAACCAGATTACCAGACAAAAAGAAAATGTTACCATTCCTGCTTTGAAAATAGGCCAGACGACCATTAATAACAATTTT
>CAJXJU010000178.1 GCA_913055195.1 uncultured Desulfohalobiaceae bacterium
TTTCGATATTCGGATTTCGAATTTCTCAACTTTCGGAACTCCGAAAGTTGAGTTTGATAATCCGTTTGTGTTTTTAGATGGACAGTTGATAAGGAGTACATATATGGAAAAGGTATTCGCCATTGTCCTGGCTGGTGGTTCTGGCACAAGGCTCTGGCCTCTGTCCCGGACCCTTTTGCCCAAACAGTTGTTGTCTTTGAATGGGAATTTGTCCCTGTTGCAGCAGACCATATCCAGGATATTGAACCTGCTTCCGCCGGAAAAGGTATTTGTAGTTACCAATGAAGAACATGTTTTTGAGGTTAGAAGCCAGCTTAAAGACCTGAATACTGCTCTGGATACGCAGGTTTTAAGTGAGCCTGTAGCTAGAAATACCCTGCCGGCAATTTTACTTGGCCTGGATAAGGTTTTTGAGCAGGAAGATGAGCCAGTAATTGCTGTATTCCCTTCTGATCATCAGATTCAGGACGAAAAGGCCTGGGCCAAAGACATGCTCCTGGCGGCAAGCCTTGCCCGGGACGGCTGGTTTGTGACGTTTGGCATTAAGCCCTATAAGCCAGAAACTGGCTATGGCTACATAGCTGTGGGAGAAGAAATTCAGAAAGGCGCATTTAGAGTCAAGGCCTTTGTGGAAAAACCAGATTTGCCTACTGCCCAGGAATATTTACAACAGGGAACATATTATTGGAATAGTGGCATGTTCATGTTCCCGGGCCAAAATTTTATCCAGGCTGTTGAAAGGTTGCAACCAGATCTCTTTGCCTGGTGGGAAACCAGAAAGGCCAAACCGTTGGTGGAAGGGTACGGCAAGATTCCTGATATTTCAGTTGACTATGGCATAATGGAAAAGGTGGACACGGCAGCGGTAGTTCCGGCTGATTTTGGCTGGGATGATCTGGGCAATTGGGAGGCTCTGTACAGTCTGGGCCCAAAGGATGATAATGGTTGCGTCATAAACGGTGATGTTTTGCCTTTAGACTGTCGTGATAGTCTTTTGTTTTCTACAGGAGGAAAACTTGCTGCCATTGGCCTTAAAGACATGATAGTTGTCCAGACCAGGGATGCTACTTTGATTTGTCCCAGGCAAGAAGTGCAAAAAGTAAAAAATGTTGTTTCTATCCTGAAGGAACAGGATAGCCAACTGGTTGAGGCGCATGTGACAGTGAACAGGCCCTGGGGCAGTTATACCGTACTGGAAGAGGGCAGGTTTTATAAGATTAAGCGGATCAAAGTTAATCCCGGTGCCAGGTTGAGCCTTCAGATGCATTATCACAGAAGTGAACATTGGGTTGTAATCAAAGGCACAGCAGAAGTTGTAGTTGGCGATAAGACAATATTGCTTTGTGAAAATCAGTCAGTGGATATCCCCAGGACTACCAGGCACAGGCTGACTAATCCTGGAAAAGTCCCTGTAGAAATTATAGAAATTCAGAGTGGACATTATCTGGAGGAGGATGATATTGTCCGTTTTGATGATGTTTATGGAAGGCACGAAAAAAATACTTCGTGAATTTTTTCCTAAACTCTTGACACTCAAGCTTTACCTTGCATAGTGTGACTCAAATTTATCCGGTGTATTGGTGTGCATTTGTAAATCTTAATCAGGAATGTGGTATGGAGGGAAAAAAAGTGGCAAAAACAAAGAGTTGCGCAGTGCTCCCTTTTGTAACCTTTATTGTTGGTTTTGTGGGTGCGCTCGTCCTCGGTTGGTGGGGATTCCCCAAGGTGCTGTACAGTGAAAAGGCTCAGCCCATTCGGTTCAGTCATAAGATCCACGTTGAGGATCAGGGTATGGACTGTGAGCAATGTCATTCCTTCAGGGAAGACGGCTCGTATGCTGGTCTGCCCACGACTGAACAGTGTGCGGAATGTCACTCAGAAGTGATGGGTGAAGATCCTGAGGAGCAAAAATTTGTGGAAGAGTATGTCAACCAGAATAGGGAAGTGGGCTGGCTGGTTTATCAGAAACAGCCGGACAATGTTTACTTTTCCCATATTGCTCACCAGGATTTTGAATGTAGCGAATGTCATCTGGACGTGGCTGACACTGATACACCGCCTGTTTTTTATGAAAACAAGTTGAGCGGATACAGCAAAAATACAATGAAAATGTGGCAATGTGAAAGATGCCATGCCCAAAATGGCGCCAGTAATGCCTGTTATATTTGTCATAAATAAAGAGGGGTAGAAATATGGGACTTGATCGCAGAGGATTCATCACATTTTTAGTTGGCGGCGCAGCCGGTACACTTTTTACCCCTGTGCCCTGGAAATTGCTCGATGATGTATCCATTTGGAGTCAGAACTGGCCCTGGATCCCCAGGTTAAAATATGGGGCCAGAGGTGTTACTCCCACGACCTGTAAATTATGTCCTGCGGGTTGTGGACTGGATGTCAACACTGTGGGCAAGAGACCGGTTACCGCGGAAGGGAATTTTGACCATCCCTTGAGTCAGGGAGGGATTTGTCCACTAGGAAGTGCTGCTGTTCAACTTTTATATAGCCCATCCCGGGTTAAGGGGCCATTAAAAAATAATGGTGGCAAATTTGAGTCCATTTCCTGGGAAGAGGCCGGAAAAATTCTGGCAGATAAGCTGTCAGGCTTAAAGGGTAGTGGCAAGGTCGCCTGCATTAGTGGCGATGAAAATGGTACTGTTAATGAGGTTTTAGCTGGATTTCTGGCCGCACTGGGTAGTTCTGATTTCTATTTTATGCCCGGTGATGCATCTGTATATGCTCTGGCCTGGAATAAAATAATGAAAGGTCAGGGTCAGATTGGTTTTGATCTGGAAAATTCTGATTGTGTTCTGATGCTTGGAGCTGACCTTTTGTCCAGTTGGGGCACAGTGGTTAGAAATCAGAAGGTGTTCGGGCAGAAAAAGGCAAAATTTATTTATGCTGGCCCTGTGCAAACTGGTTCTGCTTCAGTAGCTGATAAATGGGTGCCGGTTTTACCTGGTAAAGAAGGGGCCCTGGCTCTTGGAATAGCATTCTTTCTTCTTAATCAGGGAAAAACCTGTTCAGCCCGGGGGTTTGGTCCATTTAAGGATTATATTTTAACCAACTATACCCCATCTAAAGTAGAAACCTTAACTGGTGTTCCTGCCAGAACCATTCAGAAAATTGCTGCGGAACTTTTGTCCGCTAAAAAGCCGGTTATAGTTTCTGGTTCTGACTTTGGACAGGGAAGTTCCAGTCTGGATATAGTGGCAGGAATATTTTTGAACCTGCTTCTGGGCCGCTTGAATCAGCCTGGAGGGCTTGTGGCTTTGCCTGAGATGCAGGTTGTTGACCAGGTACCAGGACTTACCAGGTTAAGGCAAAATAACCTTGTGAAGTTTATAGCTGATGTGCAAGATGGCACCAGGCAGACAGAGCTTCTGTTTATTTATGAAGCCAACCCACTCTATGCTTTGCCGCAGAATGCACAATTTGCAACTGCTCTGGAAAAGATTCCTTTTAAGGTTAGCTTCAGTACCTTTCTTGATGAAACAGCAACCAGAGCTGATCTGATTTTGCCTGCTCCACATTTTCTGGAAAGGTTAGATGATGCTTACACGCCTTTTGGTGCAGGTAGCATTACCTATAGTGTTAGCACTCCTGTTATAGAACCTATTTTTGATACCAGATCGACTCCTGATTTTATTCTGGATCTGGCTAAAAAAGCAGGGCTTGATCTTGGCTTTTCCTCTTTTGAGCAAGTGCTTCAGGCTAAGGCTAAAAAGCTGGGTGCTGATTGGGAAGAATTGCAGGCTGGCAAGGCCTTTGTTTCCAGGAACAATGTTGCCCAATTGAGCGTGGATCTGCCAGGAGATATTTTGTCCGCTGGTTTGAAAACACCTTCATCTGGCTATCCGCTTAATCTTGTAGTGGTAGCAAGACCATATATTGGCAATACAAGGCTGGCTACAACCCCTGCTGGAGTGGTCACGATCCGCGAAAACGAACTGAAAGGAAAAGATTTTTATGTACATATAAACAAGGCAACAGCTAAAAAATTGGGCCTCAGGCAGGGTAAAAAGGTCAAATTGGTATCCAGTGCTGGTGAATGTAAGGCACTTATCAATATTACTGAAACAGTAATGAATGATGTAGTTGCTGCGCCTTTAGGTTTTGGCCACACAGCCTGGGATGATTTCAGTAAAGGCAAAGGCGATAATATTTTTAATGTGCTTACAGTGACTCAGGAAAAGGGCACTGGCCTTTATGTATGGAATAATTCCCGGGTAAAAGTTGTTAAAGCCTGAAATGGTGTTAGTGATTAGTGTTAGTGGATAGTAAATTTTAAAAAAGCAGAATGTGTTGAATGAGTCGCCTGCAAAAAGTCAAAACTCGCAAATTACAGCTAGCGGGGACAGGC
>CAJXJU010000179.1 GCA_913055195.1 uncultured Desulfohalobiaceae bacterium
ATCTTCAAAAAAAGATATATAATTATAAATAGTATTTTTAGAAATCTGAAAGCCTTGTGACTTTAAATCATTGTAAATTTTATTAACACTCATCAATGATGAACAATTTTTAATTAAATTTTTAGCAAGATATTGAATTATAGATAAATTTGTTACTTTATACCTTTCTACAATATCTTTATAAATAATTAAATTAAAATATTCCTGCAATGTTTTACGCCATATCTCTTGATTATAATTAACAACTTCTGGAAATCCTCCTCGCCAGAGATATTCATTAAAAAAATTCTTGACTTCAGCTAATGATTTAGAAGAATATGGAATATATTTGACCCCTTTAAACAGCAAAAATTCACGAAAACCAAAAGGAAAAATTTCATAGGTTAATGTCCTGCCTCGCAGGGAAGTAGCTATTTCTTTGCTCAAAAGTTTAGATGATGAACCACTCAAATAAATACGGCACTTTTCAGTATCATAAATTCTCCTTACAAATTTTTCCCAATAAGGCACGTTTTGTATCTCATCAAATAAAAAATAAACTATTTCATCTTTTTTGTGTGGGTAAAGTTCGTAATATGCCTGAATCAGGCTCTCCATATCCGTGAGGGCCAGAGGGAAAATACGGTCATCTTCAAAATTTATATAAACGATATTTTCTCGCGGAAATTGTTCACGCAGTTTCCTAGCAAGATAATAAAGCAAATAAGTCTTGCCCGCCCTTCTGATTCCCACCAGAGTAACTATTTTATTGATATCCAGAGGAAGTTCCAGTTCTCGCTTTTTGACATCTGCCAAATCTCGTTCTATAAAGTCATAAATCAAAAATTTAAAAATTTCCTTTTTCATTTTTCCCTCCAGTGAGGGAAATAATATAAACATTTTTTCCCTCTGTAAAGGGAAAAAAATAATTGAAGATATTTTCAGCTAAAGGGAGAACAAATCATCTTGACCCTGCAAGACAAAATCGCTCTAACCAGAAAATACTTAGAGCAGGTCTATGCCTGGTTCGGCCCTCATAAAGTAGCAGTAGCCTGGACCGGAGGCAAAGACTCAACCACTGTACTCTGGTTGTGGAAAAATTTTCTGAAAGAAAAAAATGTCAGCGCTAAACCCAGGGCATTAAACCTGGATACAGGACTAAAGTTTCCGGAAATTATAGATTTCAGGGATAGGATTCAAGCCAGTTGGCAGATTGAACTCATCATTGTTCGACCTGAGGTAGATCTAAATTCTTATCCCATTGCCCAGAATAAAATCTCATGTTGTCAGGATTTAAAAATATTACCCTTAAAGAAGGCAATTCAAACATATAGTTTAGGGGCCCTGCTCACAGGAATTCGATTTGATGAACACCCATCAAGAGAAAAAAGAAAGTACTTTGAGGAAAAAAAAGACCCTGATTATATCCAGGTTAATCCCATCCTGCATTGGCAGGAGATGGATATCTGGTCTTACATAATGCAAGAAAGCCTTCCCTATTGTCCACTGTATGATCAAGGTTATCGTTCTCTAGGCTGCCAACCATGTACGCATTTGCCAGCAGGCGAGGCCGAGAGATCAGGCAGAGACAGGGAAAAAGAGGAGCAGCTTTCACTGCTCCACAGTTTAGGGTATTTTTGACCAAATTTAAAAACTCAAGCAGCTTTCTGCACTACTGGAATTTCCCAATTAGCAAGTTTTGGAATTGGCAAATTTTCTTTCACGCTTAAAAGTATCCAATCCTCTATTGCTTCTCTAAGATTTTTTCTGCACTCTTCAAGAGTTTTGCCCGTAGCCCATACACCTTGTAGTTCTGGCACCTCTCCATAATAAGGCGCTTCATCTTCAATAATCTCATATCTAGCTCTGCTTAAAGCTTCATTAATGTATTCAATTAACATAGTGTCCGATTATGGATTACTTTTCCCTTCTATCAAACACACGCTTTGTTTTACGCTCTGACCTGGGCAGTGAATTATAGTCAACTATTTCTACCTGCACGCTAACCATGAGCTGCCCTTTTATTCGCTGTTGCACATCTTTCATAAGTTTAGCATCAAGAGCACTGTCCAGGCCATGACTTCGTTCCACCTTAATCATCATGTAGTCTCTGCCATCATCTTTTCTTTCCAGAATAAGCTGATATTCACTTCCCAGCTCTTTAATCTCTGATAAAATATGATCTATTTGCGCTGGATAAATGTTGACTCCCCTGAAAATGATCATGTCGTCTGAGCGGCCTAAAATACGGTCATGCCTGGGCATGATGCAACCACATGCGCATTCTCCAGGAAGTAACCTTGTTAAATCTCTTGTACGATAACGAATAAGGGGCACAGCCTCCTTACGCAAGGTGGTCACTACCATCTCGCCCACCTCTCCCTCCGGAACAGGCTCTAATGTCTCAGGATCAATGATCTCAAGAATGTAATAATCAGCCCAGTAATGAATCCCATTGTGGCAGACACATTCCAGACCAGTGCCCGGCCCATACAACTCTGTCATGCCAGGAATATCAAACATATGTTCAAGGCCAAGCAATTCCTGGATCCGCTTTCTCATGGCATCGCTAGAGCGCTCAGAACCAAAGATCATCTTTTTTAAGGCAATCTTATCTCTTATCCCGCGACGATTGACCTCTTCTGCCAGAAGAAGTCCCATTGATGCTGTGCAGCAAATAACAGTGCTCTGAAAATCCATCAAAAACTGACATTGCAAATCCAGATTACCCGGGCCTACAGGCAAAGCCAGGGCACCAAACTTTTCACAGGCTGCCTGGAAACCTGCCCCTGCTGTCCACACACCATAGCCTACAGCTATCTGCACTCTATCTTCAGGGGTCAACTCTGCCATTTCATAACAACGCGCAAAAAAATGAGTCCAATCATCTATATCTTTTTGTGTATAACAAAGCACCTTTCTCTTGCCAGTAGTTCCTGATGACGCATGAATACGTACTACATCCTTTAACGGCACAGCAAGAAGCGGATATGGGTATCCATCCTGTAAATCTTTTGCAGTTGTAAATGGAAGTTTTTGTAAATCAGATAAATTTTGTATATCTTCTGGACGCACTCCAGCCTCATCCATTTTTTTTCTATAATCCTTTGATCCTTCATAAGCATGCTTAACTGTCCATTTCAATCCCGCAAGTTGCAATTCCTCAAGTTCGCTTTGCGATTTAACTTCTGGCATAAAAGTTCTGGACATAAACAACACTCCTTTCTGGTTATTATTAAAGGAAGGAAGTTAGGAAGATGAGAAAACTTGCGCCAGATTCGGCAGCAAGGTCACGATTTCAGGAAACATGATGAGAATGGCAATACATAAAATACAAGGCAATAAGAAAATACCTGCGCTTTTATAAATAGTGCTCAGCTCGATTTCAGGTGCTAAAGCCTTAACAACATAAATATTCACCCCCACCGGTGGTGTTATGGCCCCCATGGTGGTTACCATGGTTAAAAGTATGGCATACCAGACAGGATCAAAGCCAAGCTTTAGCCCTAAGGGAAAGAAGATAGGGATAGTTAAGACCAGAAAGCCTAAAGAATCTATAAAACAACCGCCTATAAGATAAATAAGCAGCACAAAAGTCAAAATGAGATAGGGCGAGACAGGTAAGGAAGCTGCAAATTCTGCCACGGCAAAAGGCAGCCTGGTAATGGCCAGAAATCGCCCAAAAATAATAGCGCCTGTAATCAGAAAAAAAACCATACTGGAAATCTTGACTGTTTCCACAATGGAATGAACAAATCCCTTCCAGGTCAGGCTACGTGTGACTAATGCCAGAACCAGGGTAAAAAACACCCCCACAGCACCTGCTTCTGTGGGAGTAAATAACCCAGCATACAGTCCGCCAATGACGATGGCAAAAATAATCACCGCCTCAACAACGCCGCTTAAAGATTTTATCCTTTCCTTCCAGGTAAATTTTGGTCCAGCAGGTCCAAGTTCTGGATGAAGACGACAGATAAACAAAATTGTGAGCACAAATAAACATCCTAAAAGCAAAGCAGGCAATATCCCGCCAAGAAAAAGCTTGATAATTGATTGTTCAGTCTGAAGTCCAATAATAATTAAAACCACGCTGGGCGGCATAAGAGTTCCCAGGGTGCCGCCGGTAACTATTGTTCCGCTGCTAAGTCTTGTATCATAACCATATTTGCTCATTTGCGGCAGGGCTACTGTGCCCATGGTGGCTGCTGTAGCAGTATTTGAACCGCAGATAGCGGCAAAGAGTTCATCTGCGCCGATGGTGGCTATAGCCAGTCCGCCCCGCCAGTGTCCAAACCACTTGTATGCCGCGTTATAAAGTCGTTCAGCAATACCCGAATTGAATGCAAGGTATCCTAAGAATATGAA
>CAJXJU010000180.1 GCA_913055195.1 uncultured Desulfohalobiaceae bacterium
CATTATCTGGGATAGACGCACCATGATGAAACCCATTCAGGAAAAGGTAGAACAATTTTTGGCGATTGACAGTTGTTTAGATCGTTTCCTGAAAATGGAATTTCTTCTCAATGCTATTTTATAATTAGCTGAAAAAAATGAACATTTTTTCAACTCAGAAAGTTGAGTTAAGAAAAATTTTCTTAAAAAAATCCTTTTGACTTAAGTCAATCCAGAACTCAAAAAAAAAGATATTGTCGGCCTCTGACAACACCTGACGAACACTCAAAACTTCAGGTGCTTTGATTAAAATTAAGGAGGCTTACATGAAGGTAAAACGCAAAATTATTCACATAGATGAAGAACTTTGCAATGGCTGTGGACAATGCGTCCCTGCTTGTGAAGAAGGCGCTCTGGCCATAATTGATGGCAAAGCCAGGGTTGTGGCGGACAAATTTTGTGATGGTCTTGGCGACTGCATAGGCGAATGTCCCACAGGAGCATTGAAAATTATCGAACGCGAGGCAGATGAATTTGATGAACAGGCAGCCATGAAACACGTTCAGGCTCTTAAAAACTCTGGCTGCGCTCAAGCCAATATTCCCCGGACACAGCAAGGTTCAAACCTTTCTCACTGGCCCGTACAGATACGCCTTATCCCTGCTCATGCGGATTTTTTAGAAAAAAGTGACCTTCTGGTGGCTGGCGACTGCGTGCCAGTAGCTCTACCTGACTTTCACTCCCGATTTGTGCCAGGCAAAGTAGTGATGGTGGGATGTCCTAAGTTTGATCCCCAAAATGAATATGTAGAAAAATTTGCCGGGATTTTTCGTCAAAACAATATCCAGTCAGTCACTGTTCTGGAGATGGAAGTGCCGTGTTGTTCTGGGTTACATAAAATTGTGCTTCAGGCATTAAAGTTGGCCCATAAAAATTCGCCCGTTAAAAGAATTATTGTCCGCAGAAACGGCCAGATTGAGGAAGAACCTCTATCAATATTTTAAAATGTTAAATCCGACGCAAGCCCTGCGCTATTTCTTTTAATGTCTCCTGATCCTTCAAGGTAATGACATTTCCATTCATCTCAATTAACCCTTTATCCTTAAATTTTTTTATCACTCTGGAGAGAGTTTCAGGAATTGTGCCCAACAAACCAGCCAGCTGATTTTTGTTAATATTCAGGCTGAATGTAGTTTTCCCCTCGGTTTCTAAAAGCAGGAGCAAATGGGCAGCTAACCTGGCAGGAACTTCTTTTAAGCTCAACTCCTCAATTTTAGCCACCAATTCTCTAAGGCGCAAGGCAAATAAGCCCAGAAGATGCAGCCCCAGATCAGGAGTCTGGGTCAGAAGTTCCCTGAACCTTTGTCTGGGAAAAAACAAGATAGTGCTTTTTTGCAGAGCCTGGGCATTGGCCGGATATTTCTGATCAGAAAAAACAGCTACTTCTGCAAAAATCTCACCCGGACCAAAGATATGCAAAATCTGCTCTTTGCCCATAAAAGAAAGTTTATAAATCTTTATCCTCCCCTTAACCAGGGCAAAAAAACCTTTTGCAGAATCATTTTCATAAAAAATATCTTCGCCAGCCAGATATTCCCTGCTGACAACAATCCGGGCCAGATTCTTTAAGTCCTCCTCAGGAAGCTGGTTCAAAAGAGGTATTTGTTTTAATTGATCCAGATCAGTCATTTTTTACGAACCCAATAAATTCTTTTCAACTTTCCGCAACTCCGAAAGTTAAGTAAAACCCTTTAATTCTTTGATTTGACTTAAGTCAATGCCCTCATGGCAATTAGCAGTACTCTTTATCCAGCTTCAAGGAAAGGGTTATCATTAATGAGTCGCCTGCAAAAAGTCGAAACTCGTAAATTACGGCTAGCGGGGACAGGCGAACGGCTAATGATTTCAAATAGTTACAACCACCACAACGCTCGCTATCGCTGTTCGCCTGTCCCCGCACGGAAAATTTACTTTCTGCAGGCGACTCATTAATGTGTCCATTCAATAATTTTAACATCTGGCCCCACTTTTTTGATTACAGCATCACGCATATTGGCGTAGTGTGGACACGGATACCCAATAGGATTACCTCTGGTAATACAGGAGGCAAAAACAATGGCTTCTGCCCCTCTGTCAACCATTATCTTAGCTCTGGCAATAGCTCTTTTTCCTGGACAGCCTCCACAGGTTACGAAGCCGACAATTTCCACCGGTCCAATTTCTTTAAAAGCACCCTGACCCTGCGAAGTAACCCGAAAGTCGCTTGTACCTGGACACATATCCTCAGTTTGTTGACATCTAATTATTCCAACTTTCATCATATCCCCCTTTTTTAATTAAAGCAAACTTTGTATTTGCTCCCAGATCTTTGCCATTTCCTTGCCTAATCCGTCAGGATCAAATTCCACCACTGATTTACCTTCTATCTGGGCCATAGTAAATTTTGTATCATAAGGCAGGCTACCTAATATGGGAATTTTTGCCTTGTGACAATACTCTTTGATCTGTTCGCTAATCTGGATGTTAATATCAACCTTATTTAATATGACCATGGTAGGTATATCAAAATGCCGGGTCAACTTGTGGACCCGCTCCATATCATGCTTTGCAGAAACTGTAGGTTCAGCCACTATAATGGCTACATCAGCATTGGTTAAAGATGCAATCACCGGACAACCAATACCAGGCGAGCCATCTACCAGAACAAGATCATAGCCTTTTTCCCTGGCCAGATCACCTGCTCGCTTACGGACTGTGGTAACCAGTTTGCCTGAATTTTCCTCACCAATGCCAAGACTGGCATGGACCATAGGGCCAAACCTGGTTTCAGAAACATATAGATATCCACAGTGCCTGGGTTGCATCTCTACTGCATCAACCGGACAAACAAAGGCACATACAGCACAGCCCTCGCAATGTTCCGGCAAAACCTTAAACTCCTCAGAAATAGCTCCAAAACGACATTTTCTCCTGCATTCACCACACTCGACACAAAGATCAGGATCAATATATGCTCTTTCTCCACTAATAAAATCATGCTTTTCCTTAATTTGCGGCTGGAGGATTAGATGTAAATCTGCTGCATCTACATCACAATCTGCTAAAACCTTTTCAGGCCCAAGTGCAGCCAGGGATGAAACAATACTGGTTTTGCCTGTTCCCCCTTTGCCACTGATAACCACTATTTCTTTCACTGCGTCCCTCCAGACATATTATTTTTAATTTCCAGCCACAAGCCCTGATAAAGCTCCTGAAACTCGCTCAAAGCATCAATAAGTAATTTTCCCTGAGAATAGGCCTGTGCCGCCTCCTGTGTATGAGGGAATCTGGCCAGCACAGGAATCTCTTCTTCTTTAAGATAGCGCAAAACAGCATCGTCCCCCATACCATCCCTGTTAATGACTACACCAAAAGGATGGTTTAGTTTACGCGTCAGCTCTACGGCCAGTTTCAAGTCATTAAGGCCAAAAGGAGTAGGCTCAGTGACCAGAACAACAAAATCTACCCCCTCCATAGACTCGATCACCGGACAACTTGTACCTGGAGGACAATCCAGTATTTGCACGTCACCCTTATTGGCAGCATATTCCTTTACCTTTTTTATCAAAGGGGGAGCCATAGCCTCGCCAATACGCAACAGTCCGCTATAAAATCTTAGATTCTCCATCCCACCCTCACGAACCAGACCAATCTCTCGTTGACCGTCCAATACCGCCTCAGCAGGACAAACAAGCTTACACAACCCGCAACTATGACATAATTCAGGGAAGACCATTACCTCATTGACCATCCAGATCAAAGATTTAAACCGGCACTCCTGAACACATTTTTTACAGGTTTCGCCTAAACATTTCTGCGTATCAATTTCAGGAACCGGCACGTACTCTTTAAATTCCGTGTCAAATTTATCCAGAAGAAAAAAATGGGCATTAGGCTCTTCTACATCACAATCAATAAAACAAACCTCTTTTCCCTCTCTCATCAAATACCGGGCCAGATTAACCCCAACAGTGGTTTTGCCTGTGCCTCCCTTTCCACTGGCAACTGCAATGCGCATATTACCTCCTAAAATTTACGTGTCATTGGTGCTCCACAAGAAGGGCACCTTGTATCCACACAGGGCACTCCAGGTTGATGCGGGGCTTCAGCGCCGCATTGAGGACAAACACAAACAGCCCCTGGACTTGTACAACACCTGCCCATGCCCTGGCCTCTCTGTCCCTGGCCCCTGCCCATACCTCTTCCCTGTCCACCACAACAACGTCCCTGGCCCTGTCCCTGTCTATTATTCCACACCATGATATTCCTCCTTGTTTTTAAATCCGAAACTCAACTTTCGGAGTTGTG
>CAJXJU010000181.1 GCA_913055195.1 uncultured Desulfohalobiaceae bacterium
CATCCACATCTTCTACCTTCAGGGTTGTTTTTACCTCTATTGGCACTACTATATCTTCTCCCCAGCATAATACGTCTATCTCCATACCCCGACCCATAGCATCAGGTACTTCCTGAGTAAAATTTTTGGCACTATGATCAACTGAAAGCCCAACCGCTCGCAGGGCTGAAGTCGCTCCACTATTGACCAGCACCTCCATAAATCTTCCCCATTTTGTAATAAACGTATCCTCCAGCTTTTTTAATCCTTTCAGAAATTCTTTTAACTGCTTATCTGTCTCCTGGATCTTCCGATCAGTCTCCTGAAACTTCTCTTTTAACTTTTCATCGGTTTCACGAAACCTTTTATCAGTCTCCTGAAACATCTCCTTTAACTTTTCATCGGTTTCCCGAAACCTTTTGGCGGTCTCCTGAAACTTTCGATCAGTCTCCTGAAACATCTCCCAAACTTTCTGAAATCCTGCTTCAATTACATTTTGTTCCATTTCGTCTCTCCGTGTATTGGTTATTGGTATATTGGTTATTGGTGTATTGGCCGAGCACCTAAAACGGACAGGCAGTATGGTTGATTAAGAAAATAATTAACAGTCCGTTTTAGGTGCTCGGTTGGTTATTGGTGTATTGGTTATTGGTTATTGGTTAGTAGCTGAAAAAATATTACCCCTTATCTCTCAATAACCTCCAACATCCTCAACAACCTCTACCCGGCTTAACTGCAAAAGTCCAGACTATCATTTTTAACAAAATTATTATCGTTTAACATCTTGAAAACATTGAACATTGAACGAAGCCTGCAAAAAGGGACTTTTTGCAGGCGACTCAGATCCCCCATCACACAAAACTATACAAATAAATCCCTTCTTTTTTTGCCAGCTTCAACATCTCATCTGTAAAACCACTTTTAGCAAAAAGGGCCAGATGGACATTCTTGCCAGAGTAGCAAGCTGGATTTAGCTTGCTCACTTTCTCTTTCAGGCCAGAGTAAACCCTTACTCCAACTTTTTTATTACTCCACTTACACTCACCAAAAAGAATATCTTCTTCTCCTATAGCCACCACATCAATTTCCATCTGCCTTTCCCAATGCTTCCCGATTTTTAAAACAGGAAAACGCGAATGTTTGTTTATTTTTTCAAGACATATCTGTTCAAAAACAGGAGCGCAAAATTCAGCAAATGACTCCCTGATTCTGGTCAAAACATAATCAATGTGCCCCATTTCCAGTTCATTGCTATAGGTAAATATGTAAGAAAACCAGAAACGCAAAAAATGATCTTTGATAAAGTACAATCCCTTTTTGGATTTTTCAGGATTCTTTTCAAAAACAGGCACTTGCCGAACAACAATCTCCATATCCCGCAACTTATTTAAAAAAGAGGTAATATTTCTATTTTCTAATCCTATCCTGGATGCAATTTTCCCCAGTTGATGTTCTCCCCGTGCAATTACCTGAAGAATGGAAAAATACGTTTTATTTTCTGAAACTTCCTCGCCCAGTAAAAATCTAGGCTCCTGATAATAAAAACTGCCCTGATCCAGAAAATTTTGCCTTATGGCAGCAAATATATCAGGGTCGTTTTCAAACAATTCTATGTACTTTGGTATGCCGGACAGGAGCGCATAGAGCTGAATGCGGTGAATATCATTTAATCGGGGATAAAAGGCACAAAAATTTTCATAATCTAAAGGCATAAGTTTTAATTGTGCTGTTCTTCGTCCATAAAGAGGAGAACTATAGGCCAGGGTGTTTTTATACATCAAAGAAATAATAGAACCACACAGGATAAGCATACACCTGGTATTTTGCATTACTTCATCAATAAATCGCTGCAACACCGTAACAATGGCCGGATTTACCTGCACCAGATATTGAAATTCATCTATGGCCAGGACAAATTTTTCAGACTTACGCGTGCCCACTTGAACTATATATGCCAGCAAATCATACCAATCTTGAAATTCTGCTTTTCTGAGAAAACTATCTTCCAGCCATTGCGCTGCTCTGCTCTGCAAGCGCATCATGTTGAGTTTTTCAGTCTGAGTGTCAGCCAGAAAATACAATCCCTGCTTGTCCCTCATAAACTCCTGGATAAGCCTTGTCTTACCCACCCTGCGCCGTCCATAAATCACTACAAAAGAAAAACGATTCCTCGCGTACTCCTTTTCCAGAAGCCTTAATTCTTCCTTTCTGTTAATAAATTTCATGGTTCTCTCCTTAAAATCGTTTTTAAATTATAATAATCTAAAAACGATTTCAAGGAAAGGTTCAACTTTTGCTTCTTAGCAAATATATTTTCTCAGCAAAATCCTCAATCAACTCACGATAAGCCAGCTTCTCCAACCAACGCTCTGGAATACCCTGCATTCCATACCATGCGCCTGCCAACTGACCATAAACAGCACCTGTTGTATCAGCATCATCACCAAGGTTCACTGCTAAAAGACATCCTTGTTCAAACGAATCACTTTTATAAAAACTCCACAATGCTGCCTCTAAAGATTTCACCACATATCCAGAGCCTTTAATTTGTGGAGGTTCTTTTTGCTTATAGCTACCAGACGCAATTTCATAAATCTCTGGATGAAGCTCTTTTTCTGTCCATTTTTTATTATCTGGCCTGAAACAGGCAGATAAAACTTCTTCTTTTGTTGCACCACTTACAAGACCTGCAATTAAACCCCCAAAATACCTGCACGCATCTATACAAATTTTTAAACCATGAGTGGTCTTTGAGCTTTCTCCTGATTTTTCAATGGCCTCAACAGGACTCATTGCATAAAATAACGGAACCGGTGCCAGCCTCATAATAGAACCATTGGCAGCAGAATATTCACTCTTTAAACCTGAATATGGATTGCCGGTTTTTTCAAAATTAATCAAAGCGGCCCTGACAGTATTGCCAATGTCAAAACATCTGCCAGTACTGCTCAAATGCCCATCACGATACCATCTCAGATAACGGTTCAATTGATCTTCTAAACTAAATCCTTTACATTTGATCAGACTTTCTGCCAGACAAAGGGCCATTGATGTATCATCTGTCCATTGACCGGGAAGAAGATCAAATGACCCACCTCCAATCATGTCTGTTATAGGTTCAAATGTTCCCGGGGAACAAAATTCAACAGCCACCCCCAGAGCATCACCAACAGCTAAACCGAGTAAGCAGCCTTTGTAGCGGTCAAGGGTATTCATAATTCTTGTTCAATATTCTGATATTTGAAAATTAATTTATACAAAACCTTTATTGTTTAACCTGAATCCGTGAACTTTTGCTCATTTATCTGACTTATGTTTAGATTGTCCCTGGAATTCATTAAATCTTTAACAAAATCGTCGAGACGCCCTATAGGGCGTCTCAACTTTTCCTTACAAACATATCCAGCCATTTTCTGCCTCCTTTATCATACTTTTTTAATTTTGTAAATCCTGAATTTCACTGACTTACTTGCCCATTTTTCTCATCTCTTGAAGACTACAAACCTTCTGAGCTATACTATACACTTTCTTTGCAATATCTTCTGGCTTTACTTTGCCTTGCATCAATTCTTCCAGATCAATACGTTCAACTTCCAGTTTGTCATCTCCCCATTCATCATGATAAAGATGGATTTTACCATCCAATTTTGCCTTCAATTCCTTGAGCCTTTTCCAGTCTTCTTCATAACTGCTCTTATATCCACAATACTCCAGATAAATACTCAATACAGCCTTTTCCGGCTCAGGCGACCAGAGATACACACCTATAGTTATCTCTTCACCCCCCTCTTCATCTTCATCATCCTCTTCTTCCTCATCCTCATCATCCCAATCGTCTCTGTCATCATCCTTTTCATCCTCAAATTCTTCCTCCTCATCCTCATCATCCTTACATTCATCAGACAAATCAGCCACAGAACTTTTTTCCTTTTTTGCGTTGTCTTCACCAAGAAATTCCCAGTATGCCCTTCCATCTTCCTCTTCAATTTCTGCTGGTGCAAGCAGCACATCACTATCAAATTCTTCCACTTCCTGGGCAATAGCCTTCAACAAACCCTCAATTTCCTGCATAGCCTTTTCCTGTTTAACAATTCTTTGAATTACATCCTGGCTTATCATGGCCTACCTCCTTTAAATGATTAATCGTTTAAAAATCCTGAAGATTTTACCACCCTGACCGGTACAAATAACCTTCAAATGCTCTTTTAGCACTTTTTTACCCCTGCACAACCGAAAAACGACAACAGTATGTCGCTGAAAATTAAATTTTAGCCGTTGTTCCCCAAAAAGGGCTATCTCATCTAAATTTTGCCACCTAAAGAAAAATAGTGGTTATAGTTTAT
>CAJXJU010000182.1 GCA_913055195.1 uncultured Desulfohalobiaceae bacterium
ACAAGCTCCTTTTCTAAATGTGCAATTTCGTCTTTTAAAAAGGATATTTGTTTCAAGGCTAAATCTGTTTCTGGTTCAGAAATATCTGGTGTGGAGGAAGGAGAGTCCTCTATCTGAGTATAGATGCAGCGCCCCAGATTGGCGTACTCTTCCTGGAGTCTCTTTTTAAGCTGTTTAATTTCCCACTGGCGACAACCTTTTATGATTGACCATTTTAGCTCACTAAAAAGTACTTTCCAGCCAGTTAATATAAGATTTGTTAGTTGTTTAAGCGACGGTAAGTTGCCTTTTTCCGAATTAGTTTCTCCAGTTATCCTGTCCATATTTACCTCCTTATAGTGTCATTTTTATCCTTTGCCTTCTTTATCCTTCTTCCCCTTTTAATCATCCTTTCTTCCTCGTTCATCCGTCCTATTTCATCCTTCATCCTTCATCCTTCCTACTTCCTATTTCATCCTTATATAAATTGTATCTTCGGGCAGATTAAGAGCTAGTTGTTGCATTTTCCAGGGTGTTTTATTTATTTGCAAGGACTTGACTCTGATTATGGCTTGCTCAGAGCCTGGCAAATGGAGGATTATTTTTTTTGCATAATATATTGAGCTTTGAACATACTGGCTGAATTTTGCCTGCCACTTATCGCCTGAGATGAAAACAGGCCTGGCCTGTTCATTTAAAACTATCTTTTTAACTTTGCACCTTAAATCAAAGCTGAATATCCATAGTCCATTTTTAAGTTCAACTTTATCAAATTGGTCAGGAACAATGGACCTATAATGGCCCAGCAGGATCATGGCCAGTTCTTTAAGATTGAAAGGAGTTGGATACCCCAGGGCAGTAGCTCCTTTCTGACCATCAGGATGAAAATAAAGAGTTTTCTGGGCAGGAAAATAGGCCTGCCAGAGGTGCATATCCTCCAGCCACAGAGAAATTGTTTGTCCTATCCCCGCCTTTATATTCATCCGGATGGGATAGTTCAGATTGCCCCATATTGTAGCCAGGATTCGGTTTTTGTGGCTGGCAGAAGAATAATTAATGCTTGTTTTAATTTTAAAGGAGAGGATATTTTGAGCCTGATTCTTCCAGAACCTGGACCAGAGCGCAGAAGGAGATTGCTCAGGAGCCGGTTTTTTAGGAGCGCAACCCAGAAAAAGAATTAGAAACAGGAGAATAATTGCCTGTATGGTTCGATGTTGGAGGTTCGATGTTCGAGATTGGATGTTTGATAGTTGATGGTTGAGGGCTGATTGTCCAGAATTCATTTTTTGTTTAATGGGATAAGATAATAGAAATTTTTTCTTTGATAACCTTAGCATTTTTGGACTTAAACTCCAGGGCTTTTTTATATCCTCGCAGGGCCAGTTCAGGTTTGTTTACAGCTCTGGCAATATCTCCATAGTGTTCCCAGATGGTCGGGTCATCTGGAGTAAATTGGACTGCTTTTTTGATTTCTTCCCAGGCCAATTTTATCTTGTTTTGTTTAAAATAGACCCAGGCCAGAGAATCCAGGTAATAACCATTATCAGGGTCAATTTTTAAGGCGTTTTGAACCAGCACCAGGGCACGTTCCAGGTCTTTGCCCAGTTCTGCCAGTGTGTAGCCGACATAATTGAGGGCCTGGTCATGATCCGGGTGTGCAGCAATGATCTTTTCCATCGTTGCTATGGCCTGTTCGCGTTTGCCCATTTTATCTAAAATTATGCCTTTGCGAAATAAAAGTTCCGGGTCGTCGGGCCATTTTTGCAGCCCTTTTTCCAGAATTTTCAGGGCCTGTGAAAATTTATTCCTGAATTCATAAATGTTAGCCTGCAAGAGCCAGAATTGGTTCTGGTTGGGGAATTTTTTTTGACCCAGACGCGTTAAAGTCAAAGCCTGCTCAAAATCTTCAAGTTGTAACAATAACTGGATACGAAAGAGGAGGGCCTGGGGGAAAAATTTATTGTTTTCTGGAATCTTATCCAGAAAATCCACTGCCTTTTGTGCATCATGATCCTTCTCATAAGCCAGAATAGCCAGATAAAAATAAGTGCGGGGCGGGACATCTTTCCTGGACAGTATCTCGTTCAGTATTTTTTGGGCATAAGAGTAAAACTTATTGGAGATGAACTTGTTTGCTGCTTCCAGCTTAAAGTGCTCATGTTTCGGGCCTTTCTCCACAATGAGCATGGCCTTGTCCGGATTGTTTAATTTCAGGTTCAAATCAATAAGCCTTAATAGTAGTTCTGGACTGCCTTCGCCCATTTGCAGCAAATGGGCATAAGTTTTTTCTGCCTCCACATAGTCTTTGTTTAGTTCGTAAACATAGGCCAATTCTGCCCAGGCTTCAATAAACTGAGGATCAATCTGAACGGCTTTTTTTAAGAA
The DNA here is from genome assembly GCA_913055195.1 of uncultured Desulfohalobiaceae bacterium. Lineage (GTDB taxonomy): Bacteria > Desulfobacterota > Desulfovibrionia > Desulfovibrionales > Desulfonatronovibrionaceae > Desulfovulcanus. The sequence continues at coordinate 2,365 of CAJXJU010000182.1, forward strand.
TTGTATGGCCTTATTTTTAAGCCCCAGTCCGTTGCTGGCTCGACCAAGGTAATAATACATGAGTTTGGTTCGTTTAGATTCTGGAATTTTTTTTATCAGATCCAGAGTTTGTGCGTATTTTTTGTCCTGAACATAAATGGCTGCCAGTTCCTGATAAATGGGATAGTCATCTGCTTTGACCCTTAAGTATTCTTCTAACGTGGTGGCTGCGTCCTCGAATCTCTTTTCCGCCAGATAGGATCTGGCCAGGGATAGATACAGGTTCCTGTACTCCGGGAATTTTTTAATGGCCTGTTTAAGGACGGTTCTGGCTTCATTGAACTTGAGGTTTCGCCAGTAAAGGTTGGCTAGCTCCAGATATAAAAACGGGTCAGGATCCAGTTCCAATGTCTGCTTTAAAGCCGCTTCTGCTTGAGGATAGTTTTTCTGGTTTTTAAGTTCCTGGAACTTAAGGTAATAGAAAATAGATTTAGCCTGAGGAGAAATGTCAAGGTTTCTTAAGTTGACATTATGCTTTTCAGGCAAACAGGAGGCCATTAAATATATGATAAGAAGAAAAATAATTTTTTTCATTTTAAATTTTTCAGCCATTCAGGATCCATTCTCTTGAAAAGTCTTCAATATTGTCCTTCAGGTGAGCTTTAATTTTTTGCAACAGTCTGGCTTCAATCTGTCTGACCCTTTCGCGGGTAATCCCGTATTTTTCGCCTATTTCGCGCAAAGTTAAAGGACTTTCAGACAGCAGGCGCAGTTCCAGAATGTCCTTCTCCTTTTCATTTAATCTGGGGATAAGCTCTTCAAGGTTTTGTCTAAGTAAGGCCGCTGTTTCCTGCTTAACTAACTTATCTTCGACTCCTGTTTCCAGAGCAGGAATGAAATTTAAAGGAGTAACATCCCCATCCTCTCCAAAAGGTATGTCCAGAGAGAGATCTTGTTTGCTGAGGCGTTGTCCCATTTCAATGACGTCTGCCTGTGACACCTGAAGATTTTCAGAAATGGTTGCGGAATCAGCAGTTATCCCCATGGCTTCAAGGCGCTGTTTTTCCCTGGCCAGATTGTAAAATAGTTTGCGTTGGGCCTGGGTCGTTCCGATTTTGACCATGCGCCAATTGTCCATGATGAACTTGAGAATATAAGCCTTGATCCAGAAGGAAGCGTAATAGGAAAATTTTATGCCTTTGTCCGGATCAAACTTTTGCACTGCTTTCATCAAGCCCACATTACCTTCCTGTATAAGGTCAAGCAAATTTTTCATCCACTTGCGCTGAAAATCCATAGCGATTTTAACGACCAGACGCAGGTTGGAAGTAATTAGTTTAAAAGCTGCCTCCTGATCGTTTTCCTTGCGGTATTTTCTGGCCAGTTCAAACTCTTCTTCAGGTGTAAGGACAGGGAACTTGCTTATTTCCTGGAGATAGACCTTAAGAGGATCAACAGGAGCAGGAGTTGTTGAGGATGAAGGAGGAAGAACAAAATTTTTGGATAAATTGTCAGTTTCTTTTTTAGTGGAGACTCTATCACCATTTTCTTTTTTTTCTGTGCTTCTGGTCATAATTCGAAAATTTTGGTTATTGGTGTATTGGTTATTGGTGTATTGGTTATTGGTTATTGGTGTGTTTTTGGTCATAATTCGAAAATTTTTTTGCAGGGTTTCTCAGCAGGTGATTTTCACCCTTAATTTACACATGTTAAAATGTAGTAGGCTTTACCCTGTCCAGGGTATAGTTTTTATTTGTCCTTTTCAAGGATTTTGTTTAGGGTAAGGGGTAAAGGATTAAGGGGTAAGGGGTAAGGGCAAAGGCTAAGGGCAAAAGGGGGGGGTAAAGGTTAGGGCTAAAGGTTTAATTAGGAACTCAACTTTCTGAGTTGTAAAAAATGTTTAATCTTTTCAGCAGATTACAAAACAATATCGAAAAGATATTCCATTTTCCGGAAACGATCTAATAAA
>CAJXJU010000183.1 GCA_913055195.1 uncultured Desulfohalobiaceae bacterium
CTGCAAAGTCTTTGTGGATATAGGCCAGGGCGATGCAAAGCCTAAAGATGGGGCAAAAGAGCCGCTGGTTACCTTCCCTACCTTTTCTCCCGCATAAAAGACCAGATCATTATGCCTTGCGCTCCTGCGACCAGGGATTTTCAATGGGACAAGTTTCTCTTTGACATCATTAATCCTGTCCCGACCAATATAGCTGGCTTTAGATTTGAGTATAAATTCATACCCGGCTTCTACCGGGGTATGATGTTGATCCAGATCCTGACCATACAGGGGCAGGCCGGCCTCCAGGCGCAAAGTATCTCTGGCTCCTAAACCAGCAGGTTTTACATGCGCATTTTCTAAAAGCAGAGTCCAGAAGGTTTCGGCCCTGTCCCAGGGTAGATAAAATTCATAGCCAAGCTCGCCAGTATATCCGGTCCGGCTGACTATGAGATCATACCCATTAAACTCAATCTGGCGAAAATTAAAGTAAGTAAGGGAGCGCCACTGGCCCGGGATGGTCTTTTCTAGAATCTCAATGGATTTAGGGCCTTGAAGGTCAATTTTTGCCAGTTCAAAAGAGACATTGGTTATGCTCACATTTCCGGGAAGATGTTCCCTTATCCACTCAAAATCGGAATTTATGCAGGCTCCGTTGACCACAAGCATAAATTTATGCCCTTGCAAACGATAGACAATGAGATCATCCAGGACTCCGCCATTTTCATTGAGCATAAAACCATAGCAACACCTGCCAGGAGACAGGGTCTTTAAATTATGGGTCAAAATATTACTTAAGGCTTGTTCTGCCTGCTCACCGCTGACTATAAATTCGCCCATGTGAGAGATGTCAAATATGGATGCAAAAGCGCGCGTGTGTTTGTGTTCAGCAATTATCCCTTCGTATTGAACCGGCATTTCCCAGCCTGCAAAAGGTACCATTCTGGCCTTATTATCTTTGTGCCATCTGTTTAAAGGTGTTGTTAGTAGATTGTCCATATGTTTACCCTTTTAGCGAAGCGATGTTTTAATTTTACGGATTGATTTCAGATCATCCACCAGAGCAACCAGCCGTCCGTATAGTTTTTTTATTTTTTGACCATATTCAGAGAGATCATCGTCTTTTTTCTTGACGTATCTTTTTAATAAATATGGATCATTTAGTATGCTTTCGGCAATGAATATAGTTCTAAAAATTAGCTCGTCAAAGTAATTAACAACTTCAAATTTTAATTCGCCTAAAATTTGATTTACCTTTTCTAGCATTTCAAGATAATTTATCCGTTGGTTATTATATTTCCTTTTTTTAAGGTCCTCAAGAATTTTGATTTTTCTAGCCTGTTGAATATAGCTATATTTTTTCCACACCTCTTGATATAGTGTGTGATGTTCATTAAATTTATCAGACAGATTAGAGTCCAAAAGGTAGTTATCTAATACTTTGACCACGTTGGCATAAAACTCATCAGAATATCCTATAATACGTCGTTGATGCTTGTTGAGCCAGGCATATAAAAATTTAAGCCTTTTTTCATGCGTTTCTGTATTTTCAACAATCTCCCGCTTGTATTTAATTCTTCCAATAAATTCGCCCTTGACTATATCATTGAGTTTCAGGGTCATAGAATAAGTGTCTTTGATTATGTTAACTGAAGTGCAGATTTCTGTTGTATAGGGATTGATTAGTTCCTGACGTAGAACAGACAGGGCTCTGTCTTCACGGACATTATTGGGATCATATTTGTGTTGACGATAAATAACACGGATCAAGACAACTTTGTTTTCTGGATCAACAAAATAACCTTTATCCCTGAGAAAGGTCAGAGTATCTTTTTTGGTCGTTTCCACTTTGACCAGAGCTATTTTTTCTACCCTGGGATAAAATTTATTTTTAGGATCGGCATACAAAGTGGTGATAGTTCTATCGGATTGACCCAGGACCCTGATGAGAAACGTCTCCCCTAACTTGAATAATCTTCTGGCAAAAAGCGCCGCAGAGGTTCTTCTTTCTGAGACTATAGGAAAGCCATATAGTTCCATAAAAAATTGATAAACAAAATTTCTGTTTAGCTCGTACCTTATATTGTTATTTGGTTGAAATTTTTTAATTCTTAGCCCAAATCTTTTTAGCTCGGTATCCAGATCAGAGGGAAAAGAAGCATAAATGCCCGCCAGATAAAAGTCATTATTGGCATCCAGGGCCATGACATGGCCTCGGTCCATTTGTAATATATAGTTGAAAAGCGGGCCGTAATTCCTCAAGTCGGCTATGTCTTTATCTGAGAATTCAGATCTAAATTGCTCATGCAAATTTTTTGGTAATTTATTGAGGAAAATATTTAAATTGTTATAATGGATATTTTCTGGTAAGGGACAAACATTTTTCTGATTAATAATATATCCTTCATTAACGGTGTGAATGATATCGAACTGAAAAATTTCATTGAAGTAGTCTATGGGCCTTGAAAAGGCTACAAGGCTGAAGCCAGGTAGTTGTTCATATTCATATAAATCAGCCTCAAAAGAGGGCAAGAGCTCCCCGGGGTCAACTAAAGGATAATCTTTTGTTTCTATATATGGCTTTAAGAGACAGGATTTGATATGAATGATATCCAGATATCTTTTTAAGGCTAAAATATTGTCGATTTTAAATCTGGGAAGAGCAGTTCCAGGATTTGACCAGTGAATATCATTCACATTAAGAAAAAATTCTTCCCATTTTTGGCTCATTTATAGACCTTTGATGTGTCGGTTCGGAGCTCCTGAAGTATCCAGGTGCTCGAGAAGTTTCAGACGTCAGCTAATCCTCGTTAAATCAAACAAAAAAAATAACCTTATTTTCAAAAAATATCAATAGGCTATGAATAAATAGAAGATGTTGACACATGACGTATCTATTCTTTAGAAAGGATTGGAGTAATTAGCAAACTCAAATTAGAAAAAAGGAAGGTTGTCATGCAAAAACTTGATAAATGTCCACGGGCAAAGATCAACGCCAGGTATTGTACCTGTACCTACCCAGGCTGTTCCAGGCATGGCTTGTGCTGTGAATGTTTGCACTACCATCGTCAGCGCGGGGAGCTGCCTGCCTGTTATTTTACTGAGGAAGAAGAAAAAACATATAATCGAAGTTTAGAGTTTTATTTTCAACGCCATTTTAAAAAATAGGAACTCAACTTTCGGAGTTCCGAAAGTTGAGTTCGGATTTGTTTCGGATTTCGATATTCGAATTTCGAATTTCTCAACTTCTTTTTAAGAAGGGGTAAGGGTGCACCAAAATCAAAGCCTGGACACTATCTTAGGCATTATATGTAGTGTTTTTGATGCCTATTCATCTGTTCTTTTTTTAAAGAGTTCAGGCTCTCGTTACGCCCTGGCATCGTATTTTAGTTTAGGTGATAATATTAGTCAGGATACAAGGATTAAACCGGGCACAGGCCTGGTAGGCTGGATAATTCGTAATAATAAGCCGCTTTTGATTAATAAATTTGACCGCAATGCTGGTTGCTTAGGGTATTATGATGCCAAAGGAGAGTCCAAAATAAAGGCCTTTATGGGATGCCCTTTATCCAGGGGCTTAGGGGTCCTGTGTCTGGACAGCAAGAAAACTTATTCCTTTAGTGAGAGAGATCAAAAGATATTACATCAATTTGCCCGGTTGATAGAGTCCATAATAGGCGATTTTTGTCGATTAGACCTGGATGTCAGGAAACAGAATTATTATCATTTTTTAAGCATAGTTTATGGGTTAAGAGAAAAATATCCTCGCTGGAAGTCTTTTTTGGAGAGGTTGCTTAAGGTGTTGTCCCGGGCCAGTGATTTTGAATATGCTTTTTTAGTTGTGCGGGACGAATTCGGTAAGGGTTTTTTTCTGGAGGGCTGGAATAAAGAGATTGTGGGCTTAAACCTGGGACAAAAGTTTAGTATTGATACAGGGCTTATGGGCTGGGTTTTTAAAAATGGTTTAGCTATTTTTTCTGGTGATCAAAATACTCCAAAAGGGCTTTCATTGTTTGGTAAAGATGTAAATACCGGCCAGTTTAAATCAATTATTTGTTTGCCTTTAATTGTGCATAAAAAGACCAGAGGAGTGCTTGTCCTGGGGGACCTGCACGTTGTTGCTATTAATGATGAGTTGAAGATTTTTGTTCAAATGGTTGCTGAATACCTGGCCTTATTTCTGGAAAATTTGTATTTGAAAAATAAATTAAGAAATCACACTAATAACTAACTCAACTTTCGGAGTTCCGAAAGTTGAGAAATTCGAAATTCGAATATCGAAA
>CAJXJU010000184.1 GCA_913055195.1 uncultured Desulfohalobiaceae bacterium
GATTTCGATATTCGGATTTCGAATTTTTCAACTTTCGGAACTCCGAAAGTTGAGTTAAATTATCCCATACAACGGTCCTCCTGGCTCCCCCAGCTTATCTACTTTTTTTTCTATCTCCGGGTCATCAACAAGCGGCGGAGCGTAATAACTTTTTAGCCGGGCATCAATAATAAGAGGGCCTGAGCAGCCCCAATGCTTGCAATGAATGAACTCACCCGCTCCATAAATATCCGTGGCTGGATCAGAGCGGGTAAAGACCACCCACAAAAAATTATCCCAGTTGCTACTTGCAAATTCACTGTCATCTACTACTACCAGCAAAGGAAAATCTTTTAATTCTTTTGTCTCTTCCAGGAATGCTGCCAATTCTTTCAATTCAGGATCCTGGGTATCTCTTTTCTGTTTATGTTCTGGCCCCTGCAAAACCACAATACCCGGGGCAAAAAATTTTATTTTCCCAAAACCTGGTGGAAAACAGCGGTAGCAAATGCTATCAGAAGGCAACCGCAGGGGAAGTTCTCTTTTTTTGGCCCCACAAGCAGCAACAATCAATTTTGAGCCCTGGTTCAGGCTAATGCCAGAATAATCCAGAGTATCTATGGTTGTCCTGGTAATAAAGTGAAGGTCTCTCCCCAGGTCAACGCGTTCCAGAACATGTTTAAAAAATCCGGGGATGTGCCGCGTACTAAGTTCAGGATCATCCTCCTGTGCAGCAATGAAAAGATATTTGCTCAAAGATGTCTGTGTCTGACCCAGTAATGACAGGGCGCTGGTTAAAAGCTCCTGTGGCTTTCTCTCACGAGCATAAGGCACATAACTTTCCCGGCCAATGGCCAGAAGCAAGGGATGCACCCCTGCAGCATCCACGGCATGCACTTCTTTGACTCCGCTAAACACCGTGGGCACCAGATTTTCTGTCAATTCATGAATAAAGGTACCGAAAATTGTATCTTCCTGGGGTGGGCGGCCCACAGTGGTAAAAGGCCAGACAGCTCCACGACGATGATAAACCTTTTCCACTTTGAGCACAGGGAAATCATGCTTTAAGCTGTAATAACCCAGGTGGTCGCCAAAAGGGCCTTCTGGCTTTTCCCCTCCTGGATCAATATGTCCAACAATACAAAAATCTGCCTGGGCCAGGATAGGAAGGTGGTCAGGTCTTTTGATCAACTCTATTCTATGCCCGGCCAGCACACCGGCAAAAAGGATTTCCGGCACTCCTTCAGGCAAGGGCATAATGGCTGCCAGGGTCATGGCCGGTGGTCCGCCTATAAAAATATTCACCGGCAAAGGCCGGCCCTGTTTTAAGGCCTGCTGATGGTGAACACCGATCCCCCGATGTATCTGGTAATGCAGGCCTACTTCCATGTCCTGTTCATATTCATTGCCGCCAAGCTGCACGCGGTACATGCCGAGGTTAGAGCGGGCCAGGCCTGGATTTTCTGGACTCTCAGTATAAACCTGTGGCAGGGTAATGTATGCTCCTCCGTCCAGGGGCCAGGATTTAAGCTGGGGGAGATGGCTGATTCTGGTCTGCCTCTCAAGCACAGGTCCGGTTTTCACCCATCTGGGCAGAACATGCAAAAGACTTTTGGCCACGCCAGGTAGTTGCCACGGTCTTTTCAAAACTTCCCACGGATTTATTTTGAGCTTAATGAGCTTATCTATAGCCTTTAAAGTGTCCTCAAAGATAAACCTTGTCCGCTCCATGGTCCCGAAGATATTTCCGGCCATGGGAAAATCGCAACCCTTGACCCGTGTAAACAAAAGGGCCGGTCCCTTAGCCCTGAATACGCGGCGCTGTATAGCCGCGACCTCCAGATTGGCATCCACTTCCTGATCAATGCGCACCAACTCGCCCTTCTTTTCCAGGGCCTGTAAACACTCTTGCAAATTCCTGAAGCCCATTTTGCACCCTTTTTAATTTCTACGCATGGCAAACCTTGCCCAATCCTTAAATTGATAAAAATAAAACATAAGTCCCGCTTGAAAAATCATGGACAAAAACATGGCCAGCCACACGCCTTTTGCCTGCTCAAAATAAATATGTCCAAGAAAATAGGCCAATGGAATGCGCACTAACCAGGCAGACGTGCCCATGACAATCATCTGATAAATAGTTGCCCCGGCCCCTGTCAGAGCACCGCCTAAAATTATAGCTGGCAACAAAAACGGTATGGCAGCCATATTGTATTTCAAATAGTTGATGGCTTCCATCTTAACCTGTAAATCCGGAGCAATAAAACCTGCGATAGGCTCTATTGCCAGCCATAACAAGATAGTCATTAAACTTACCAGAGTAAGCCCCAGAAACATAACCCGATAGCCAACCTTTTTGGCCCCAACCATATCCCTGGCCCCCAGATAGTGGCCTACCAAAATAGAAGCTGTAAAATTAAAGGCAAAACCAGGCAAAAACAAAAATGATTCTACCCTGATCCCTGCGCTCATGCCGGCCAGGGCAACTACACTGTTCCTGGGCAGTGAAGCAACAATGGCGTACAGGGCCATATAAGCTGAATGCCAGACAATTTGCATAAGACCTGCTGGCCAGGCCACCTGAAACAGATAAGGCCAGGCCCTTTTGATCCAGCGCCAGGGAGCAAAACTCTGCCGCACCAGCATTTTAGCGCGAATAAGAAGCCAAAAATTAAAAACTGTCCCGCACAAAATAGAAGCAAAGGTACTCCAGGCAAGGCCCTTATAACCAAGTCCTGGCAGTCCCCACAGCCCTAAGCCCAGACCAAAATCGCCTGCTGTATTGACAGATGTCACTATCATCATGGCAAAAAGTGGAAAAAGTACCTTTTTCTGCGCTCTAAAAAATGCATTGGTAATGGCAAATAGATAGTAGGCAGGCAAAATATAAAGATAAACTCGAAGCAAGTAGCGTGCTATAGGCAGGATAGTTTCCGGTATTTGCAACAGGTCCAGAAACAAATCCTCAAACACAGCTCCCAGGATAAGGATAACCACCCCCAGGACAATACCTGTCTCCAGACCAAGACCAATATAGCGCTGGGTCCGTTTTCTCAGCCCTGCTCCCAGAGACTGACTAATGGCCGCCACACTGCCATTGGCTATGGCAAGGGCAACAACCAGGAAGAAAAATAAGGCCTGAGTGATCAAACCCATACAGGCCTGAACGTCCCGGCCAAGCCTTCCGGCCACCCATACATCCACAAAGCCAATCAGGAAATGAAAAAACATCATCAGCACCTGGGGCCAGGCCAGGCGCCAGATGGTTTTATAAATTTCCATAAAGCTCTTCGAGGATCTCTTTCCCCCCTGCCTTTAAAACTTCCTGGGCCAACTCCTGGCCTAGCCGGGACGCTTCTTCTGGCTCTCCTGACCTTTCTCGCCTGACCATTCTCTCACCCTTGAGATCAGCTACCAGGCCGCTTATATGTAATTGGTTATCTTTGTAGCAGGCATAACAGGCAATAGGAACCTGACATCCTCCATCAAGGCCGTGCAAAAAACCCCTTTCCGCGTGAACACAAAATCTGGTAGGGGCATGATCCAGAAACTCAAGCAATTCATCCAGATCATGACGATCTTCAGCATATTCAATGCCCAGGGCCCCTTGCGCCACAGCCGGCAAAAAACCTGGAGGAGCAAGTTCATATTCATAATCTACTGTCAGGCCCAATCGGCGCATGCCAGCCCTGGCCACAATAATGGCATCAAACTGTCCTTCCTTTAATTTCCTGACCCGTGTATCCAGATTTCCCCGCAGGGAGACCACTTCCAGGTCTGGTCTCAGGTGTAACAGTTGCGCCTGTCTGCGCAAACTGGACGTGCCTACTCTGGCCTTTTCAGGCAACTCCATTAAATTTTTATACTTACAAGACAAAAGTAGGTCCACCGGGCTTTCCCGCTCAGGAATAATGCCCAGTTTAAGCCCGGCAGGAAGCTCAGTGGGCACATCTTTCATGCTATGCACTGCAATATCCGCCCGGCCATCCATGAGGGCTTCTTCAATTTCTTTGACAAAAAGGCCCTTGCCTCCCACTTTGGCCAGAGGAACGTCCAGAATTTTATCCCCTCTGGTTTTAATCTTTAACAACTCAACCTTTAACTCAGGATAGCGGAAAATAAGCCTGTCCCTGATATGCTCGGCCTGCCACAAAGCCAGCTTACTCCCTCTGGTAGCTATTACGATTTTTTTCATCTAAACTCCTCTCCCCCTTACCCCTTACACGTGGAACAATTCCCACCGGAACAACTGGCGCAAGCACT
>CAJXJU010000185.1 GCA_913055195.1 uncultured Desulfohalobiaceae bacterium
GATTTAAGCCAATGCGGATCGTTTCCTGAAAACTGGATACACCGAGAATTCGACTTTGTAACTGATTGAAAATATTGAACATTTTTTCAACTCAGAAAGTTGAGTTAACTAGCCAATTGACTATGATAGGCTAATGAACTACTTTTAAAAATTTTAAAAAGTCAACTTTCAAAGAGGTGCTGGGTGAAAAAGGTACTGGTAGTTGAGAGCAGTAGTTTTTTCGGCACGGTTATAAAAAACAGGATCCAAAATGGACCCAATTTTGATGTTATATGGGCCAGAAATCTATCTGAAACTCTCAAAGAGCTGAATAATCCTGACAATAATTTCTTTGCTGCGGTTCTTGACCTTGATTTGCCTGACGCGCAACAGGGTGAAGTACTGGATAAAGTCATCGTCAAAGACATTCCAGCTATTGTTTTTACGGGCAATGTAAGCGAACAAATTCGTGAATTTGTCTGGTCAAAAAAAGTGGTTGACTATATTTTAAAAGAAGATCCCAACAGTGTCGATTATCTCATTGCCACTCTTAAGCGGCTTGAAAAAAATCCTGACATCAAAATCCTGGTCGTTGATGACTCACCTCTGTTTCGGAAAACCATTTCCGACCTCCTGCAAAACCATAACTACACAGTGCTAGCTGCTGGCAATGGAAAGGAAGCGCTGGAAGTAATTAATGAACACCCGGACATCAAGATGGTCATTACTGACTTTAATATGCCTGAAATGGATGGTTTTGCTCTAACTCAAAAGATTCGAGAAAGATACAGCTCAGATGAGTTGATAATTATTGGAATATCTTCTGAGCGTGACACCTATATGCCGGCGCGTTTTTTAAAGTACGGAGCAAACGACTTTATTGTCAAACAATCCTTTCTTACGGAAGAATTCTATTGCCGCGTCACTCAGCATCTGGATAGTCTGGAAAGGTTGCAGGCAGTAAAAGAAGCCTCCATGAAGGATTTTCTCACTGGCCTCTATAATCGTCGCTATTTCTTCGACTTTGGTCAAAAACTCTTTGCGAGCGCAAAACGGGACAACCTTACCCTTGCCTGTGCGATGATTGATATAGATTTTTTCAAAAAAGTAAACGATACTTATGGACACAAAGCAGGAGACCTGGTTCTGCAGCATGTTGCATCCACCCTTAAAAGCAGGATGCGCGGCACAGACATTATAGCCAGATTAGGCGGTGAAGAATTTTGTATTCTGGCAGTCAACCTGAAAGAAAATGACGCCAAAAAGGTATTTGAGGAGTTACGTCAGGCAATAGAAAAGTCATCTATTCAAATTGATGAAGACCAGACAATCAACGTAACCATAAGCACTGGCGTGGTTACCGAGCTTACTGATAACCTTGAAGATATGGTCAACAGGGCCGATGCCCTGCTTTACGAAGCCAAAAATAGCGGACGAAACAAAGTAATTGTCAATAAACTCAACTTTCTGAGTTAAAAAAATGTTTAACTCAACTTTCGGAGTTCCGAAAGTTGAGTTTAAGTAGTTCAACGAAATTATGTTGTTATTCACTCAACCGGGGTTCCGAAAGTTGAGTTAGACTCATTAAAGCCGCAAAATAAAAAAGGCAGCTCAGAAGGCTGCCTTTTTCTCTTTTTATGGTGCCGAAGGGGGGACTCGAACCCCCACGGGCGTAGCCCACTACCCCCTCAAGATAGCGTGTCTACCAGTTCCACCACTTCGGCGCTACACAAAAAAGAACAAAAACATGAATAGGTCTTTATATACCCTATTGAGCTGGTTGTCCAGCGTTTTCACTATTTTTACCTGAATTTTGGTGATTCTCCTCTGGCATTTTGTTTGCCTCTACAGGCGGCGCTACAGGCTGTTCTGTAACTGGCGCATCAAGCACGATGGATGCCTTGCGTGCAGTATGTTTTCTGGCACTCATATAAGTAAAGGTAAGGGAAGTACAGAAAAAGATTACTGCTGCCCCGGCTGTTAATCTGGATAAAAGACCGCCCGCGCCAGTGCTGCCAAAAAGGCTACTTCCGCCACCGCCAAAAATAACGCCCATGCCTTCTTTGCCTGACTGCAACAGCACCAGGATAACCAGGGCAATACAGGCAATAATATGGATAGTGATTATTAAAGTCTCCAATGAAAATTCCTCCTGAAACTAAATTCAGCTCAAACACTTATCTCATTCTGCCAGAACTATCTGACTGAAACTTTCAGCCTTCAAACTTGCACCTCCTACCAGGACCCCATCCACATTGTCAAGGGCAAGGATCTGGCCGGCATTATCAGGCTTTACACTGCCACCATATAAAATTCTTATCTCTTCATAAAAATTAACATATTGAGCCAGATCATTACGAATAAAAGTATGGGCCTGAACAATCTCCTCAGGGCCAGCCACTTCTCCGGTTCCAATAGCCCAGACCGGTTCATAGGCAATGGCCAGCCGGTGAGGCTGAATATCCTTTTCAACACCTGCAAGCCCTTTAGCCAGTTGACGATGCAGGACTTCTTCCACCTGTCCTTTTTTGCGTTCCTCAATCTGTTCACCAACACACAGAATAATATTCAGTCCCTTTTCCAGACCAAACTGAACTTTTTCTCCCACAAATTCATCACTTTCTCCCAGGATGTGCCTGCGTTCAGAATGGCCGGCCAGAGCATAAGAGCAACCTAAATCTTTAAGCTGTACAGGGCTTATCTCCCCTGTATATGCACCCTCCCCGGCAGGGTAAAAATTTTGTGCGCCCAGTGAGTAATTTTCTTCTCCCAAAAAAACTTCGCCAACTCCTTTTAACAAAGTAAAGGGCGGAATTAAGAGCACTTCCCTGTCTGCAGGCAAGTTCTGCCTGGTTGCCACCATAAGTTCTCGGGCCGTTTGCACACCATCATTCCAGGTTTTAAACATTTTCCAGTTAGCAGCAATTAACTTCTTCATTGTCCGCACTCCTCCAGAGCCTTAAAAGCAGGCAGTTCCCTGCCCTCTAAAAATTGCAAAAAAGACCCACCGCCAGTGGAAATAAAACTGAATTTCCCGGTCAGCCCGGCTTTGTGGATCAAAGCATCGGTATCGCCTCCTCCCACAATGGTCAGTGCATCAAGACTGGCAATGGTCTCAGCCAGATTTTTGGAGCCCATGGCAAAATGTGAATTTTCAAAAGCACCCATAGGGCCATTCCAGACCACTGTACGAGCACATTTTAATGCCTCTGTAAACAAGATATGAGTTGCAGGTCCTATATCCAGGGCCATCTCTTCCTGAGGGATATCCTGGTACGGACAAACTCCAGAGCCAATTTCTCCATCTGGTCCAGTTCCAGCAATAAAATCTACAGGTAAATAAAGACTAACTCCCTTTTGTCTAGCCTTTGCCAGAATCTCCCTGGCCTCTGGAATAAGATCTTCCTCTACCAGGGACCTGCCCATATTCACACCCTGTGCCCGCAAAAAAGTATTGGCCATGGCCCCGCCTATAATCAAGCGGTCAACCTTATCCAGCAAACTGTTTATAATCCCTAACTTGGAAGAAACCTTTGCCCCGCCAGACACAGCAACAAAGGGTCGCTCAGGATTTTGCAAGGCCCTGCTCAAATACTTCCACTCCTTTTCCAGCAAAAGACCTGCACAACATACTGAAATATTTTTTACCACTCCCACTACTGAAGCATGGGCACGATGGGCAACTCCAAAGGCGTCATTGACGTAAACCTCTCCCATCTTTGCCAGCTCACGGGCAAAATCAGGATCATTTTTCTGCTCCCCGGGGTGAAAGCGAAGATTTTCCAGAAGCATAACCTGCCCTGGTTTCAGGTTTTGAGCCAGAGCAAAAACTTCTTCGCCTATACAATCCGGAGCCATGATCACATCCCTGTCCAACAACTCTTGCAGCCTTTCAGCCACTGGTTTAAGGGACAATTTGGGTTTCTTTTTTCCCTTAGGCTTGCCAAGATGAGAACAAAGAACAAGACTGGCGCCCTTATCTAAGATGTAATTGATTGTAGGCAGGCTAGCTCTGATTCGATTGTCATCAGTGATGACCCCATCATCTAAGGGCACGTTATAATCTACACGCATAAGAACCCTTTTACCCTGAATATCAACCTGTTCCAAAAACAGCATACGCTTCTCCTTGTCCTGATTTTTGAGTCCTGTTAATGGCGAACAAGCGGTCGCCATCGATACTATTCATATAAACTAGGTGATAACTCAACTTTCGGAGTTCCGAAAGTTGAGAAATCCGAAATTCGAATATCGAA
>CAJXJU010000186.1 GCA_913055195.1 uncultured Desulfohalobiaceae bacterium
GTTGATTTAGTCAATTTTTGGCGGTTAATAGTTGTTTAGATCGTTTCCTGAAAATGGAGTTTTTCTCAGTTCTATTTTTTACTGAAAAAATTGAACATTTTTTTAACTCAGAAAGTTGAGTTGAATGATTTTTATTTATATTTTGAAAAAACGGATTTAAAACAGGAAAAATTTTTTGTACTTGTTGTGCATTTTGAAGACTTAATGTTTAGTTTACGCTTTGTGTCCTGCACTTTAGCCTGTAAAAAAGGATCATTTACATGAATAGAGAAACGCAAATTTGTGGTCTTGGTTTTTTCGTTCCCGATAAAGTTTTGACCAACGATGATTTAGAAAAGTTGGTGGATACCTCGGATGAATGGATAACAACCAGAACAGGCATTAAAAAGCGGCATATTGTTGATGGTGAGGCCTGTTCGGATCTGGCTCTGGTTGCAACCAGGAATGCCCTCCGAGATGCCAGCCTTACCCCCCGGGACCTAACCCATATTATTATAGCCACCTTTACGCCAGACACTTACATCCCCAGCGCTGCATGCGTGTTGCAAAAAAAATTGGGCATTAAAGATATTCCGTGTTGTGACGTAGATGCAGCTTGCACTGGTTTTATTTATGCCCTTGACCTGGCAAGAGGGTTATGCGCCCTCTATCCGGAGGCCAATGTTCTGGTTGTAGCCTCAGAAGTGGTAACCTCGAGAGTCAATTTTAATGACCGTTCTACCTGTGTACTTTTCGGTGATGGCGCAGGAGCCGCGATTCTTTCCAACTCTGCAGCAAACGGAGCTGTGGTTGAAGACATATTATTAAAAGCAGATGGTTCCCTGGGCGAGCTTTTGTCTGTTAAGGGCGGTGGTTCTGCATATCCTTTGAGGTTTGGCCAGCAAGCTGATGAGGATTTTTTTGTTCAAATGCAGGGACGGCCTGTCTTTAAACACGCAGTTCGTTTTATGACTAATATTGCGCGTGAAATTCTGGAGAAAAACAATTTGTCTGTGGAAGACGTTGACCTTCTTATTCCTCATCAGGCCAATAACCGCATAATTGAAGCTGTGGCTAAAAAATTAGGGATTTCACCTGAAAAAGTCTTTGTCAATGTGCAGGATTATGGCAATACTTCCGCAGCTTCTGTGCCTATTGCATTGGCTGAAGCCAGAGAAAAAGGACGAATTTCTCCTGGTGATCGTGTGTTATTAGTGGCCTTTGGTGGAGGATTTACCTGGGGAGCGGCTCTGTTGAAGTTTTAATAATTGAAATTCGGATTTCGAATTTCCAGGCCATGTAATGGCCTGGTATAGGGGTGTTTTATGGGAGAGCTAGTTAAAACAGCATTGATTACTGGTGGCTCAAGAGGGATAGGCAAGGCTATAGCACTACGTCTTGCCAGAATGGGATATCAGATTTTTTTGACTTATGTGAGTAAGCCTGAGCTGGCAGAGGAAGTCTGCACTGAAATTAATGCAAATGGTGGTCAAGCTAAATCATTTGCGCTTGATATAGGTGATTGGGATCAGGTGGTGAATTTTTTTAAAGAAAAGATTAAGGGGCAGGTGTTTCTGGAAGTTCTGGTCAATAATGCTGGCATGACGCAGGATGGTTTGCTTATACGCATGAATAAAGAGCAGTGGGAAAAAGTAATTCAGGTGAATTTGACCGGTTCTTTTGTTTGTTTGCAACAGGCAGCCAAGATTATGATTAAACAGCGTTATGGCCGGATTATCAATATCACATCTGTCACTGGTCAGGCAGGCAATCCTGGACAGGCCAACTATACTTCAGCCAAAGCCGGGATGATTGGATTGACCAGGACCGCGGCCCTGGAACTGGCCTCAAGAAATATTACAGTCAATGCTGTCGCCCCCGGATTTATTACTACGGATATGACCGCTGGCCTTCCTGAAGATTTGCAAAATGAATATCTGAAGAAAATACCTTTGAAACGTTTTGGCACTGCTGAAGATATAGCTGAGGCTGTAGCTTTTCTGGCCTCAAAAGAGGCTTCCTATATCACCGGGCAAGTTCTTAACGTAAATGGTGGAATGTATATGTAAAAAAGGGTAAGGATTACCCCTTAACCCTTAACCCTAAAAAAATATATGGAGGGAACAATGTCAGTTGAAGAAAAAGTAAAAGAAATTGTTGTTGAGCAACTGGGTGTTTCTGCTGACGAAGTGACACCAGGTGCAAAGTTTGTGGATGATCTTGGTGCTGACTCTCTGGATTTGACAGAGCTTATTATGGCTATGGAAGAAGAATTTGATATCGAGATTGAGGATGAACAGGCGCAGCAAATCAGGACTGTTCAGGATGCGATAGATTTTATTAAGGCCAATCAGTAGCCTGGTGAACTGTGTGTCTGTGAACTGTGTGAGTGTGTGATAGGATTTTACCACTCACACTCACACCTACACTTAAAACACAAAAGAGGTAGTCATGCTCAACAGGGTTGTCGTCACAGGTCTGGCAGCCATAACGCCTATTGGCCCGGATTTGAGAACAAGCTGGGATAATCTTCTGGCTGGTGTAAGCGGAGTCGATAAAATCACCAGATTTGACTGTCAAGATTATGCGACTAAAATCGCAGCCGAGGTTAAAGATTTTAATGTAGAAGACTTTCTATCTCCTAAACAAGCTAGAAGATTGGACAGGTTTTGTCATTTTGCAGTTGCGGCGGCAAAAATGCTTTTTGAAGATGCAGGTTTGACCATTGATGGCGAGAAGACTAAAGATTTAGGAGTGATTCTGGGTTGCGGTCTGGGAGGTCTGGAGACCATTGAAGCATTCCACACAAAATTAATGAAATCCGGACCTAAACGTATCTCTCCATTTTATATCCCTCAGTTGATTTCGAACATGGCAGCCGGGCAGGTTTCCATTCTTACTGGAGCCATGGGGCCAAATCTGGTAACTACTTCAGCTTGTGCATCTGGTCTTCACGCCATAGGCTATGCATATTCTGACATTAAATTGGGCCGGGTCAATGCCATGATTACAGGTGGAGTTGAGTCAACAATAACACCCATGGGCGTCTCTGGTTTTAACGCTATGAAGGCTTTGTCAACGCGAAATGATGAGCCACAAAAGGCCAGCCGTCCTTTTGACAGAGATCGGGATGGATTTGTCATTGGCGAAGGATGCGGGCTGTTGCTTTTAGAGTCACTGGAACAAGCGCTGGAGCGGGGAGCCAGGATTTATGCTGAAGTTGTTGGGTTTGGGGCTTCCTCTGATGCTTACCATATGACTGCCCCTGAGGAAAGTGGCGCTGGTATGGCTCTGGCTATGCAGAGTGCTCTTAAAGAAGCTCGGGTCAGTCCTGAGGATATTGACCATATTAATGCTCATGGCACCTCCACCAAATTAAATGATATTTGTGAAACCAGGGCCATTAAAAAAGTTTTTGGTCAACATGCCTATGACATTCCTATTACAGCTAACAAATCCATGATTGGCCATACGCTTGGAGCAGCTGGTGGCATTGAAAGTGTTTTTAGTGTGCTCAGCATTTATGAGAGCAAGATTCCTGGAACTATTAATCTGGAACATCCTGATCCTGAATGTGATCTTAATTATTGTCCACAAGAATCAATAGAAAAAGAGATTCAATATGTGTTGTGTAATTCATTTGGTTTTGGCGGGACCAATGGTTCGATTTTATTTAAAAAGTTTGAGGAGTAGTTTTCATGATGATGGATGAGTTAAAGTTAAATGATCCTGAAGTATTTAAGGCCATTGCCCTGGAAGAAGAACGACAGATCAGCAAGCTGGAACTGATAGCCTCGGAAAATTTTACATCTATTGCTGTGCGTCAGGCCATGGGCAGTGTTATGACACACAAGTATGCTGAAGGCTATCCTGGCAAGAGATATTATGGTGGGTGCGAATTTGTTGACATGGCTGAAGATCTGGCCAGAGAGCGTGCAAAAAAACTTTTTCAGGCCGAGTATGTAAATGTTCAGCCCCACTCCGGTTCTCAAGCGAATATGGGAGTTTATTTTGGTGCTCTGGAACCAGGGGATACTATTTTAGGTATGAACCTTTCTCATGGGGGGCATTTAACTCACGGCAGTCCGGTTAATTTTTCCGGGAAGCTTTATAATGTAGTCTTTTATGGAGTGCAAAAGGAGACTGGCACCATTGACTATGATCAGGTTGAGAAGCTTGCTCTTGAACATAAGCCTAAACTCATTGTGGCTGGAGCCAGTGCTTACCCCAGAACCATAGACTTTGCCAGAT
>CAJXJU010000187.1 GCA_913055195.1 uncultured Desulfohalobiaceae bacterium
TGGAGTACGGTGGAAATTGGTGTGATCCCGCTATCAGCGGATGCACCCATGTAAGTTGGCCCTGTCTTTATCAAGGATTGTTTATTATGCAGGGTTTGAGACTTCTGGAACGGGTTGCCTTAATGAAAGAACATCCAGACTTAAGGGGAGTTCTGGATAAAGATTTAATAGTTAACTCCATTATTTTGAATCTGAGCAATATTTTGAATACCAAAATAGGCAGCGCGCAGACCGTGCCTGATCTTGGCACGCCTGATTTTACCAATTTACTTGGCAGGCCAAAAAGCGAAAGTTTTGAGGAGCTGAAAAGGATAATCAAAGGAGTGATTGAAAAGTACGAGCCAAGATTGTCTGATGTGAAACTGGAAGAGGCCCCGGACGATAATGACCCTTTTTCTTTACGTTTTCGCATTGAGGGGGTGGTTGTTACAGAAAAGGGGGATTTGAATATTTATTTTCTTTCTTCGGTCCGTCCTGAAGGCAAGGTGGAGGTAAGTGGTATCTGATGTTCAAGGATTATTATCAACAGCAACTTGATAACCTGCGCAGGTTAGCAGCAGAATTTGCAAAGGAACATCCAGCGCTTGCTCCCATGCTGGCAGGTCAGTCAAGGGACCCTGATGTAGAGCGTTTGCTGGAAGGAATGGCCTATTTGACTGGCATGTTAAGCGCCAGGCTGGATGACAGTTTTCCTGAAATTGTTCATAACCTGATGCAGCTTTGTTTTCCTCAGTATTTAAGGCCTGTTCCTTCGTCTGTTATTATGAATTTCACTCCCAATTCCAGTTTGCGGGAATCATTAAAGGTTAAAGCTGGCACAGAAATCAAGTCTTTGCCAGTGGCAGGGACCCACTGTATCTATCGTACCTGTTTTGATGTGGATGTTTATCCTCTGTCCTTGCAGGATGCCTATCTGGAGGAAATTCCTGGTCAGTTGCCAGAAATTAAGCTTATATTTTCACCCCTTGCTGTGGAAGAAGGGCTGCCATCATTTTTGCGCCTTTTTCTAGCTGATGAGTATGTGCACGCTGCCAGTTTATTTTATATTTTGCAGACAAAAGTAAAAGAAGTTATTTTCACTTCTGGCTCTGAAACTTTGTCTTTAAAACCAGAAGTTATAAAAGCGCCTTTTTTTTCTCTTGATGCATACCTGTTTCCTTATCCTGAAAATTCTTTTCCTGCCTATCGTCTGTTGCAGGAATATTTTGTCCTGCCTGAAAAATTTCTTTTTGTTGATATTTATGGCTGGGATAAGTGGAGACAGATGACGCAACCTGGCACTGGCTTTGAATTAAGGTTTATTCTGGATTCAGATGTTTATCATACAACACGGGTGACAGGAGCCAGTTTTGCGCTGTTTTGCACTCCAGCAGTGAATCTTTTCAAGCATGACGCAGCACCTATTCAGTTAGATCATCGTTCCTTTGAATATAAAGTAATGCCTGCTGGTGATCATGGCTCTGTATTTCAGATCTTCAGCCTGGACAGAGTAAGAGGGGTTGTTCAGGGAAGTGTGAAAAAAAAGGAATACCACTCGCTTGAGGTTATGGGCACAGATAAAGACGCTGGAGCCTATTATAAAAATATCAGGCTGTCGCCTGTAACAGGTAAACCAGAAACGTATATTAGTGTTGCTTATGATGAAAAGCAACATTTGCAAAGAGAAGTGTTAATGCTGGATATTACCTGTACCAATGGTGATCTTGTAAATTCACTGCAGGTCGGAGATATCTGTGAAGAAACAGATACATCACCTGTTCTTTGTGCCTTTCGCAATATTACTACCCCAACCCCTAATTATCCACCAGTTCTGGATAAAGACAATTTATGGCGTTTTTTATCTCATTATAGTATCAATATCTTTTCTTTGTCCAGTGCTGCTAAATTGCAGGAGATATTGAAATTATATCTTGATATCCAGAAGCAGGATGCACGCAAATTTTATGCTAATATCAAAAAAATAGAAGGCATTCTCAATCTGACCATCAAGCAGGGCACAAGATTGCACAGGGGGTGTATGTTATCAGGGCATGACATAGCACTTACCATGTCAGCAGATTATTTTACTGGCAGAGGAGATATGTATATTTTTATCAGGTTGCTGGATTATTTTTTTGCCTATTATGCGGCAATCAATTCTTATACCAGATTAATAGTTGAGGATAAAACAACAGGAGAACTTATTCAATGTCCGGCCAGGTTCGGCGAACAACCTCTCATCTAATGAAAGAACTGGAAGAACATCCTTCCGGGTTTTCCTTTATCCAGGTCATAAGGCTTTTGCGCATTTTTCTGGAGCATAAGGGCAAGACAGAGGATTTGCTGCGTGAGCACGTATTTGTTGAGCCGCTGGTTTCTCTGGCCTTTCCAGGAACAGATGTTTATGAATTGCGTAAAAAAGATGAGAAGTATGTTATTTCAGCTACTTTTCTGGGGCTATATGGCCCGTCTTCTCCTTTGCCTGTCTATTATACAGAAGAGATTATTAATGAACACCTGGATGAAAAAAGTGTTAAAAAGGATTTTTTAGATATCTTTAATCATCCTTTTTACGAGTTGTTTGTCAGGATCTGGAACAAATATCGGGTCTGGTTAAAAATTTTAGATGAAAAAAACGATGAAGCATATCGCTTTGTTTTTTCTTTTCTGGGCTTAGATGCGGTCAATGTTGACCATCAAAAAGACAGGGATTTTTTACGTTATGCACCGTTATTTTCTCAACGTCCCCGTTCTGCTCCGGGATTGAGGAGTATTGTTGCGGATTTTTTGCATGAAAAAAAAGTCAAATTAGAGCAATGCTTGAGGCATAAAATCAGGATTGCTGTTGAACAGAGGTGTTGTTTAGGCTCTGGCAATTGTTCTTTAGGGATAGATGCTACAATAGGTGAAGAAATAGAAACTCGCAATTTACGGGTTAAGTTAGTGGCAGGCCCTCTCAAACAAAAAGAATTTTTAAGGGCCATGCCCGGGTTTCAGGGTTTTAGAAAATTAAAACGCTATATAAGGCTTTATCTTGAGCAATCTCTGATTTGCACTTTGCATCCGGTGTTAAGGCCTGAAGACGCAAAGCCGTTGTCTCCTGGCTCTCAATGGTCTTTATTGGGAGTAAATACATGGCTGTATCAGCCCGGGGAGTATAAGGGCGACCTGGAAGGAATCTGGGCTGTATAATGGAGGTTCCAGGGGGCGGATATTGAATCCGAACGGGGCGGATATGGAATCCGCCCCTACGGTTTCAATTTACGTTTATACATAAATGACCAACTGTAGGGGCGGATTCCATATCCGCCACATTACATCAGGAGGAAATTATGCAACATGATCTAAAAAATGTGCTGGGTAAATTGAATACGGTTGCAACTGAAGTATTGCAAAATGCTGCTGGCCTTTGTGTATCCAGAACCAATTATGAGATTGCAGTAGAACATTATCTGCTTAAGGCGCTGGAAGATACATCCTGCGATGTGCAGCTTATTTTGCGTCATTATGGGGTTGATCCGGGACAGTTTCAGGCAGGCCTTTTAGATGCCCTGGAAGATTTTAAAACAGGAAATACTGGCAAGCCTATCTTTTCTCCCTTATTGACAGATTTGTTTGAGCGTGCCTGGATGGTCAGTTCCATTGATTTGAATTTGAAAAGGATAAGAACAGGCAGTATTTTTCTGACTTTTTTAAAGAAGGCTTCCTATTTTGGCGGTGGTAATTATCTTACTTTTCTGGAAGAAATAAATGTAGATGATCTGCAACGTAATTTCTGGAAAATTGTGCAATCTTCTAAGGAACATGGCACAGGAGTAAGTGCTGGTGTTGAGTCGGCAGGTAGAGCCGAAGGGAGTGTAGAAGGTGGTTTCATAGATAAATATTGTCAGGATTTTACAGCAAAGGCAAAGGAAGGAAAAATTGATCCGGTGTTTGGCCGTGAAGATGAGATAAATCAAATAATAGATGTTCTGGCCCGGCGCAGAAAAAATAATCCCATTTTAGTAGGTGAGCCAGGTGTTGGTAAAACAGCAGTTATTGAAGGGCTTGCCCTGCGCATTGTGGAAGGAGATGTTCCTGAGATGCTGGCCAATGTTCGGTTGTTGGGCCTGGACATGGGCGCTCTGGAAGCTGGCGCAAGTGTTAAAGGAGAATTTGAAAAGAGATTAAAAGGTGTTCTGGATGAAGTAAAAGCGTCTGAGCAACCTCTTATTTTGTTTATTGATGAAGCTCATACTCTGA
>CAJXJU010000188.1 GCA_913055195.1 uncultured Desulfohalobiaceae bacterium
TTCAAAATTCGATTTGAAAGTGTTTTCTAATAGACTTGATGTGATAAAAAAATTTCCTGAAAATCTGGATTCAGACCTGGAAGATTTATTTAGTTTTTTAGATGTGTTAGTAGATAATTTTGCTTTTCGGATTTTAAGAGCTGGATGTGTCTTGATCCTTAACAAAGAAATAAAAAAAGATATTACTTCTAAACTATATAAATTTCTCTTTAAAAAAGATGAAGAGGAAATTGTAGGGTTTACTCATGAAACAATAAAACGTTTATCTAATTTCTATAATTTAATGATTACTGTTAAAGCATTAAAAAAGCATAAAGATGATGGTTATTCTACTTTATTGGGAACGTTAGTTGACTCTAATACTCTTCCATCTGAAAATTTTTTAAATAATGAAAGATCTAAGCATTGTAAAGAACTTTCGATGTGCTTAAGTGCTGGATGGGAAAAAGTAAGTACAATTGTTTATCAGGCGGGTAATGGCAATGGCTAGAAATATATCTTATGGCGATTTTTATGAAGGTTGTTATGAAGGTTATTTTGATCCTATTTATATTGAAGAAATATCCAGGACTGTAACTTCTCAGAGCTTCATAAGCAGTCAAAGTCTTCAAAATTTTGCAATACCTCAAGAGCTATATTATTCAACCAAGTCTAATTTATGTAATATAAAAGTAATTGAAAAAAATAAACAACTTTTTCGTACTTTTAAAATCGATTTTATTTTATCGGAAGCAGAACAAGAACAAAGACAAAAAAAAGAAATAGCAAAAGTAATTAGTTTTCTTGAAGATGAAAATTATGTTATCATACAAAATGTCAAGGATTTACATAATTATCTTGAGAAACTTTTGATAGACGATATTGAGGATATATATATTTTTTTGCAGGAATTTGTACAGTATTTAAGGAGTAAAAAAATTAGGGCAGAACTATCTGTTTATGAAGATGAGATTTTTATTCATATTTTTTTTAAAAAGCATGAACCTATCGAAAGGATAGATAAGATTATAGATGAATTATACGATTTATTAGGTAAATGGGAATATCTTACATTTATCAATATAGGGGAGGCCTTTGAAAATTAATGTCTCATAATCATGTCTATAATTGGAAAGGGTTTATTGATTTTAGCGAAATGTTATTTTACCATTTTGGGAATGAAACTGTTTTTACGAACTGTAATTCTGAAACTATATTCAGAGTGATATGCAGCAGAGCCTATTATGGAATTTTTAAACAAATCGAAGATTTTTTGAGAGATAATACTGTTGAATTGCCAGAATATGTTACAAGAAGAGGGAGAATGAGAAGGTTAGGTTCACATGAAAAGATAAGAATGTATGTCGAACAAAGAAATAGAAATTTGAGCACTCTATTAAGAAGGCTTTCTGCAATAAGAACAAAAGCTGATTATGATAAAAGAGTTGAAATATCTGAAGAATATGCTCAAATCTCAATTGAAAAAGCAAAAGAAGCATATAATTTATTTGAACAGTATAGAAATGGTTTAATCTGAAATTTCTCTGTCTTTTAGCAAATTGTAAAGGTTTCCACCTCGTAGCGTTCATCCAGTACAAACACCATGATTCCATTCCTTATTGGCGTCCCCGTAAGCGGAAATCCGTGACAGGCAAATAATACTGCTTCCAGCCTTTCAGGCCGGGGGTTTTACTATATTCAACATCACCCATCACTCCTTATCCTCTTCATTGACAAATACATTTCTTATTTTTAAGTTTTTAAAAATTGGTTGATAACAAGACGAAACCTGACACTGATGCAGAAGCATTACATCATAACCCAGATCCAAGTAGCCATTTTTTCCATTTAGCTTCAAATCTTTCTGCTGCATCTTTTTGGTTTTTGGTCAGACGCAACCCTTTTGGTGGGGGAGATGTCCTGGGAGGCAGGGGGCTGGTGATAACAACAATTATTCTTTGATTGTCTTTAATCAGGATAAAACTGCCCAGTCCAACGATCCATTCATTATTTATCTGGCCGCAATACACGCTCCAGCGAATATTTTGCTCTTCTTCACATCCTTTGTCATAAATAAAAAAAGGTTCCTCAACCGGATAGTCCGCGGGTTCGAAATCAAGATCAAGGCTTTGCTGAAAAATAAGGTTTATAAAAGCAGGGCCTGGTCCCTGAAAGAAAAAGGAATGGATTAAAGTAGGGCCAAACACTCTCTTGTTTTCATTGAGCAATTTGAATCCTGCTGGAAGGCTGATTTTTTTACCAAAGGCCTGGATACAATTTTGATCTATTTTAGCCAGGATGGTGTTGGTGCCAGTGCTAGTGTTTTGTTGGGTCGGAGGAATATGACTCCAGCCTTTCTGGAAAAGACAATTGTTGTACGACTTAATAAAGATTTCCAGATTTTCCCTTTCACCACTTACAGTTGCCTGCCTGGCCAATTCATGGGCTATGAGCAGACATTCCTGTTCGTCTTTATTAAAATCAGCCTGGGTAGCGCCCTGTTTGTACCACATTGGCCCAGCGCCGCAAGCACAGAGCATGCAGATAAGGAAAGAACAAACAATAATTTTTCCCATTTTCTTGTCTTTTTAACCTTCGGGGCAGATATGGAATCTGCCCCTACATGTTTTCGCTAATATCCACCTTCGCCATTTCCTCTTCAAAGCTTCCCATTTTTTTCAAACACTCGTCTATGTGTCAATCCAGGTAACGTCTCAACACTCTCGTTTTCACCAACCACCATACTCTCCTAACTTCCTATCCTCCTACCCGCCTGCCATCGCCTAAGAAACCAGGATACATGAATCAAATTAAGTGCATGCAACAATCATTGTTCAAGTAAGCATTACCGCAGGCATTGGCGGGCAGGTCTTCCCAACTTCCTCTTCTATTGCCTCATATCTTCCAGGTGTCTTTTGGTGTGATCAGGAGTTGACCAGGGGTTCAAGGGATATAATGAGTTGGGCTGGCGCACCAACTGCCCCGCATCACGCTGGAAACTTGTTATGCCATAGTTAAAATGTCCGCGTTCTTCCCTGTCACTAAATATTGAAAAGGGGATGCTGATATAAACACCTTTTTCCATGTTTCCTTTGTTTAGCGGGCTTTCAAAATCTCCTCCATAGGTTTTTGTTATCCACGCGCCTAAGGTAAAGTATTTAAATGAACGGCGAAGTTCCAGGCGTGCGCCTTTATCCCCACCAAGAAAACGTCCCAGTTTAAGTCCTGCTTGCAAGCCCTGGTCTGGCCAGATTTGAGCATAAATATTGGCAAAATAGGTGTAAAAGAGTTTATGGGAATCAGCGCGCAGGGCAAAGTTGTCTTCAGTATCTCTTTTATGCACGATCTCGGTTTCAAGGCCCATCCCCCAGAGGCCATCATGGAAATAGCGAAAGGTTTCCGCGCCAAAGCCGGCATAGGCAGACTCAAAATAGCCGGCAGAAATTCGTGCTCTATTATTCCAGAACAGATCAAATGTCTGGTCAACCGCGCACATGGAAACACGCGGGGCAGATCGCTCTTCATACTCCATCCAGCCTGTGGCAGCAGGGTCTTCTTCCAGGGGAGTGGTATTGGTTGCCTTTTTGAAATCATTGTATAGGGTGTGCTCCAGTTCTCCTACAAACATACCACCATCTCCCCAAAAGATTTTCATGCGCGATTGAATTACAGCTTTGTGGAGAAAAAAGCCAGCCGGGTCTTCAATTAAGGTTTTAATCCTGGGACGAATTTCAATATCATACCAATCTTCATCAGCTCTGGTTAATATTATATCTTTATTTTCAGCAAATTCATCCCAATGCTCATCGCCATAAAGGTCGAGGTCAGCAAAGGTGAGAAAGGCCTCTTTATCAAGGCGGCTTTCCAGGAAGGCTTTTACATCTTCGCGCTGTGCCTTTAAACTCAATAAAATTTGTCCCTTGTTTTTCAGGTTGAGGTAAAAGATAGAAATGCGTTCTGGAGTTAACTGTTCAGCAATGGAGAATATCCTGGCCAAAGCTCTTGCATTAGAAAGATATTTTGCATTTACAGCCTCTATCCACAGGCTGTTTTTATGTACTGCTGTAGCAACATGGGAAAATCCGCTTTTCTTTACCTGGTTGGCAATAATTTCAGCCAATTTTTTATCATCAGCTTCAAATGCCTGCCAGCGCAACCGTTCACTGGCTAAAAAAGGTTTTTCCTTTTTCCAGGCCAGAAAGCCTTCTGGTT
>CAJXJU010000189.1 GCA_913055195.1 uncultured Desulfohalobiaceae bacterium
TTAAGATGAGATAGGACTTTAAGATAATATTCTTGTCCAGCAATAAAACTACCAGAAGATCCACTAAAAGGATTTGCTTCTACAAAATCCCATAACATTGGAAGCGCTTGTCTAGAATAAAGTTGTTTTATGGCTTCTGATGTATTTTCCCATCTGGCAAGCACATTTGTAAAAGCAGATATCATATCTATAGTTAACCCCAAATACCCCACAACAGCCTTTGCATAATCTTCTTCTACCCCTTCTTTAATCATCTTTTCATAAGCAAGTCTTACTTTCTCCGTAAAGGTTATAAGCGCGAGTTTTTGGCGGGAGTTAAAAAGGTCGCCCCACTTGAGCATTCCATATCTTTGTACACGAAATCCAAGTGTCTCTTTTGGTGGCATTTCCTCATCCGGCACAGGATCTATTCCCCACTCCTGCATTAATTTTTCTCTTTTTTCTTTTAAATACTCCTCTGCTTTTCTGAAAATCTCCAGATCTTTTTCTATTGCGAGTCTGTATGTTTTGCCAGATCTTCCCTGTTTATGAAGCACTACTGCAATAAGTCTTTGGCTTGCTTTTTTCTCTTGAAAAAGTTTTCTTGTTGTATTTGCTTCAGTTGCATATCCACAAACAGGGCATGTTGCTATTGCCCTTGAGACTGTTCCTTTTGATGGATCAAAATCATCTGGTATTTTTTCATAGCCATCTCCCACAATTTTAAACTTAACTTCCCTATTTTCTATATAAGGGTATAGGGCAACTTTTTTATTTTTCTTTTTTGCAAGCCAGAACTGACGCATTAAGGGGATTTCTGCGTTGCAGGTGGGGTTCTGGCAGGGGATTGTTCTTGCCCAGATATAGCCAACAGGAATTAAGCCATCTTTATCTTGAGGATAAAATTTTCCTATTTCTTTTTTTGCTTCATTTAAGACCCATTTTCCCCATTTTTTTACATCTTCAAGCAGGGGATTTACAACTTTTTCTGTTTCAATATCAAGGTCATTATTTCCTTTTACTTTTTTCTTTTTACCGTATTTTTGAGGAAATTCTAAAGTGCACTTTAAAATAAAATTTGCAACTGGATTGTAATCAACTGCATGTGCTTCACACCCAAGTCTTAAAGCCTCCAGAGGGATTGAGCCTCCACCAGAGAATGGGTCAAGCACTTTTGGGATTTTTCCATTACTTGCTTTTAATATGTCATTTCTGGCTTTTTCTATTATCTGGTTATTTAAAGAATTCTCCCATTTACAAAGCTCTATTATAAACTGCCTTGTTTTATCCCGCTCAGTGACGTCTTTAGGATCTGGAATAAGCGCAGCATAAGATGTTGTCCTTGAGCTTGCAAGGGGACGGCGAGCCCACCAGATATGAAGGGTTGATATGTGCCCGTGTCTTATATTTTTTTCTTTTGCTGATATTTCTGATACTTCTTTTACAGGAAAACTCTCCTCTATGAACCGT
This sequence comes from uncultured Desulfohalobiaceae bacterium, assembly GCA_913055195.1. Taxonomy (GTDB): domain Bacteria; phylum Desulfobacterota; class Desulfovibrionia; order Desulfovibrionales; family Desulfonatronovibrionaceae; genus Desulfovulcanus. Next base: position 1,450 of record CAJXJU010000189.1, read on the forward strand.
TTGTCATTCTTTGCCATAGGATTTTAAGCTCCTTTTCCACATAACTTTCTTGCTTATAATTGTGGTTTATTTTCTTTCATCACTATATGTCTGAGGACATATATTCTATCCATAATTCGTCTGGCTCAACAATTCAAACATGATTTATACATCCGCGTGTTTAACTACATCCTGTTCTTTTATATTTCCTCCTGCTCAAAGGATATGAAATTCATTATCAAATTTATCAATTGCTCTTTTTGAGCAGGCGGGCTTGCAGCCACAAGGTAACATAGTGCTGTCAGTGTGTTATTGTTAAATCGCTCAAACAATTCTTCCATACTCATCTTTTCATATAAAAATTTTAAAAACATGAGTGCGCCTATTCTTTTATTACCATCAACAAAGGGATGATTTTTTATAATTAGATATAGCAAGTTTGCTGCTTTTTCTTCAAATGAAGGATAGAGTTCATCTCCGGCAAAACTCTGGTAAATGGTGTTTAATGCGCTCTCAAAAAGCCCTTTGTCCCTCTCCTGTCCAAATATCTCAGAAGCAAGGTCCTTTTCAATTAAATATTTTTTCAGTTGCTCAATAGCCATTTTGGCTTCTTCATAAGAAATTTTTTTTCTTTCTTTAGTCTTTTTGATGGCTTTTATTGTGCCAGAGTCATATTCTTCAATCCATTTCCATGTTTGTGTGTATTTTTCTATTATTTCAAGCAGCCCTTTTACCTCTGAAGCTGTAAGCGAAGGAGTTCTGATATTTTCTTTTAGAAATTGAATTGTCTTTTCTAATTCTTTTAATTTTTTAGAAGTAAGTTTTTTCTCATTAATTGCATACCCCTTGATAAGATAGTTTTTTAATACTTGCGTCGCCCAGATTCTAAACTGAGTTGCTTTTTTAGAGTTTACACGATAGCCAACTGAAATTATCACATCAAGGTTAAAATATTCTATTTCTCTTTTTACCCTTCTCTTTCCTTCTTTTTGAACTGTTGCAATTTTTGCAACAGTTGAATCTCTACTAAGTTCTCCACTTAAAAAAATATTTTTGATATGTCTTGAAATTACAGACTTATCTTTTTCAAAAAGAGAGGCTATTTGGTTAAGACTCAACCAGATAGTTTCTTCTCTTAATTGCACTTCAACTTTTTTATCTTTGTCTTGATAAATTATTAACTCGTTTTGCTTATTCATTCTCTCTCTAAAACAATTTTTTCCAAATTTTCCAAATATCAATTTATTTAATCTTTCCTCTTCTTTTAGCTGATCCATAAATTCTGCTTTTAATTTTGCAAATCTTTCTTCAAAATTGAAGTCCTCCTCTGCCTCTGGAAGTCCCACGTAGCGACCAGGAGTGAGAACATAATCAAGCTCTTTAACTTTTTCAATAGTTGCTGACTTGCAAAAACCTTTAATATCTTCATAGTTTTCATTACCTTTTTGCCATTCATGGTAAGTATCAGCTATTTTTTTTATATCCCCCTGTGTTAAAATCCTCGTTCTTCTGTTTATGAGTTTTCCCATGTCTCTTGCATCTATAAACAGAATTTCACGTTTTCTTGTTGTTTTACCTCTACGGATGAACCAGAGTGAGGCCGGAATCTGGGTGTTAAGGAATAGTTTGGGCGGGAGATTTACAATACAATCAATAATATCATCTTCTATCATATTTCTTCTTATTTCATACTCTGCCTTTTGTTTTGTGGTTAGTGCACCTTTGGCAAGGACAAAACCAGCTTTGCCATGAGGGGCAAGGTGAAATACAAAGTGTTGAATCCATGCATAGTTTGCATTTCCAATGGGTGGCACTCCGTATTTCCAGCGGACATCTTTTCTTAAAAGATCACCACTCCAATCGCTGTCATTAAATGGTGGATTGGCTATTACAAAATCTGCTTTCAGGTCCTTATGTGCATCGTTTAAAAGAGTCGCCTGCAAAAAGTAAATTTTTCCGTGCGGGGACAGGCGAACGAACGCTGTGATGGTTGTAACCATTTGAAATCATTAGTCGTTCGCCTGTCCCCGCTAGCTGTAAATTGCGAGTTTCGACTTTTTGCAGGCGACTCTTCTAAATAACGTTGGATAATGTCTTGCAAGCTTTTCTATTTTTTGGGAGGGCTCAAAAAGTCTTTTAGAGCCATTCAAGATTTCTTCTATTCTATTAGCCAGGTCTTTTAATTCCGGAGCATCCAGGTCTAGAGAGCCAAGATTTAATAAGGTTCTTTGCCTGGGGCCTCTGGGAGTTCTATAAGACTCGACTAATTGATAATAGAAATATTTTTTGCCTGATTTGGGGTCAGTTTTTCTAACTTTTCTGATAAACATGGAATAAGGATAGCAGGACCCGGGAATTATGTCAAGTAGTTATTTTAAGTTTTCTACCACTACATTGCATTTTTTGCACAATCTATTTCAATAATATTAATAATTTCAATATGTTATAAAATTAAAGACCTGAAATATTCTCTTTCTTTCCGAAATTTTGACAAACTTGGGTTAGCAACCTGGATGGACTTGCCTCAAATGTGCTTTCGTGGCAGGGACAGGCCGAGCACCTGATATGTAAAGCCTGAGCTTAGCTGTACAGAGCTTGTACGTTCAGGTGCTCGGCGCCTGTCCCTGGAGTATGGTTGAAATTGGTGGTTTCCCGCTACTGGCGGATGCACCCCTTTTCAGGTATAGATGCCGGTATTTTACAGATGCAGGAGTGCTGGGCAGCAAGAGATTTGTGCGGGAAGTGTT
>CAJXJU010000190.1 GCA_913055195.1 uncultured Desulfohalobiaceae bacterium
CATCTAACTGGTTGTAAATTAAGAAGTTTTTGTCATTTGAGCATTAGAAAATTCGAATTTGTTTCGAATTTCGATATTCGGATTTCGAATTTAGATGAGATAGCCCTGGGCAGGACACTGAAAAAAAACGAGAAAAGGTTGCTTTTTTAAATCTAACTGCTTAAAATGATAGAAAGAATCTGGAGAAAATTACCATGGAAAACATGATTTACACCGACTACATGATCCCTCGCAAAATCCAGGAAGATATAGAAGAAGCATTTGGAAAAGAAAAAGCTCCGGTGTTGATTAAAGCCCTGGAACATGGACTGAACCAGCTTCAAAAAAAGAATAAAGAGCAAAGGCTTTTATTTAAATCAGAGATAAAGGAAGAGGTAACAAAAGACCTGGTGACAAAAGAGTTGTTTCAATCGGAAATCAGGCGACTGGAAGAAAAAATAGACCTGAAAATCGAACAAAAAGGCGAAGAGGTAAAGAACAGTTTGACCAAATGGATGATAGGCTTATTTATGGCTCAGGTAGCAGTGTTTATCGGAATTTTTCAACTGTTGATCAGATGAATAACCTTGTTGATTTAGTTAAACTTTTTTCAATTTACTTTAGGTGCTCGAAACATTGAACGTCGGCTGAAAAAAGGGACTTTTTGCAGGTGACGCGGTCATCCTACATTTCCATCAACATAGCAACTTCATCACATTCCGGGAATTTAGGGCACCGCAGGCAATCAGCCCACACTTTTTGAGGCAAAACATCTTTACTTATTTCCACAAATCCTAACCTGGCAAAAAAATTTACCTGATAGGTCAGGGTAAAGACCTTATAAATACCTAAAGTTACAGCATCACTTAAACAAGCTTCCACCAGATTTCGTCCCCAGCCCTGTCCCTGCAGTTCAGATCCAATGGCCAGTGACCTGATTTCTGCCCAATCCTCCCACACAATACTCAAGGCACAACATCCATACACTTCATTGGTCTGCCTGTCCGCGACCACAAAAAAATCACGCAAATGGCTGTACAATTCACTAAATGACCTGGGCAAAAGAAGTCCCTGCCTGGAAAAATGCATGAGCAACTTATGAATTACTTTGACATCTGATATCCTGGCCTTACGAATATATGCGTTTACTATATTTGATGAGCTCATTATTTTGACAACAACCCGTCTAATATTATTTTTAGTTGTTCTGGTGGCAAATATCCCTCATGATCATAAGCCTTTTCACCCTCCTGATTATACACAATCAACCTGGGTAGATTACGCACACCAAAGACAAAACTTACATCAGAAGTAGCCCAATAAACCGGATAGTTAATCTTATTTTTATACAAAAACATTTTTAGCATATTCACATTATTATCAACAGATACGCCCAGAATCAATACATCATTTTCACTATACTTTTTGCGTATCTGCATAAGCCCGGGTATTTCCATCCGGCAGGGAGGGCACCATGACGCCCAGAAATTAAGGACAACAACTTTGCCACCTGCGCTTGCAATTTTTGAGATCAATTGCTGATGATTAATAGTTTGAACATGCAGGACATTTTCTGCCCTGACATCACAAAACATAGCCAACACCAGACCAAAAACAAACATAACTATATATCTTTTCATCTTTCCCTCCTTCATCCTTCATCCTTTCCTGCCAGCTCCTGCGCCACCTTAACAGCGGCCACTGCATCTTCAGCAAATCCATCTGCGCCTATTTTTTGGGCAAAAACTTCCGTAACCACTGCCCCACCTACCATGACCTTACACGGAATCTCCTTTTCCCGGATCAATTTAATTGTATCCTCCATCCTGACCATGGTTGTAGTCATCAGGGCGGACAAACCAACCAGGGCGGCCCTGTGTTCTTGCACCGCGCGAACAATCTTTTCTGCTGGCACATCTTTGCCTAAATCCAGCACATCAAAGCCATAGTTCTTGAGCATCAAACAGACAATATTCTTGCCAATATCATGTATATCTCCTTCAACCGTGGCCATGATCACTTTAGGGCCTTTTTTCTGTCCTTTTTTCTCCAGAAAAGGACGTAAAAACTCAAATCCTTTCTGCATGGTCTCAGCGCTTTGCAACAACTGAGGCAAAAAATACTCTTTTTTTTCATATTTTTCTCCCACAACTGTTATACCCGGAATTAATTCCTTATCTACCAATTCAAAAGGCTCCCTGCCCTTTTGCACCTCCTGCTCAAGGAGGGGCACGATTCTATCTTTATCACCCTTAATTACTGCTATTTTTACTTCAGAACCTTTTTCAGGAGATATATCTGACTTTTCCCTGACTATCCTTTGCTCGCCAGCAGACCAATGAGAAAATTTGTCAATAAACTCTCTTGCCTGAGGATCTTTATACAAAAGGACATTGGATGCATGAAGGGATTCCTGCAACCGAACAGAACCTGGATTGGCAATAAAGGAAGTCATCCCATAAGCCAGACACATGGCCAAAAAAGTAGAATTAATCAGTTCTCTGGCTGGAAGACCAAAAGAAATATTGGAAAGCCCCATAATGGTTCCTAACTTCCATTTTTCCCGGCAATAGCGGATAACTTCCAGACAGGCCATGGCAGCCTCGGGTTTGGAGGAAACCGTCAAAGCCAGCGCATCAACTAAAATAAGTCTTTTAGGAATTCCCAATGCAAGAGCCCTGTCCAGTAGTGATTCGATAATCGTCAATCTTTCTCTGGCAGTGACCGGCAGCTTCTTTCCCTTCAGGGGCAAAAGGATAAAAGGTGCGCCTAAATCGCGGCAAATCGGGCCCAGCCGATCCATCTTACCCTCTTCCCCACTGATAGAGTTAACCAGGGCTGAACCTGGATATTGATATAAGCTCTCTCTTATAGCTGTCTCATTGCTTGAATCAATACATAGGGGACAGTCAAACCGGGCCACCAGAGCCTTGATCAGGGACGGTAAAACTTCTTGTTCATTGACCATGGGTGCGCCAACATTCACATCCAGAACAGCAGCACCCTGCTCAACCTGCTCCTGGGCCAGCTCAATTGCACGCGTTAACTGCCCTGCTTGCAATTGCGCGCTCAAATCCTTTTTGCCCGTGGGATTAATGCGCTCGCCCACAATTACCGGCCTTTTCTCAAATCCAAAAGGGATGGACTGGCTTCTGGATGTCAATACAATACACGGTTTTTCCTGTGGACCTGGAGAAACATATTTCTGATCTTTGATCTCGTTAACCAGAGCCCGGATATGTTCTGGCGTGGTACCGCAACATCCGCCCAGAGCCTTCACGCCCAGGGGAACAAATTTCACCATTTGAGTGGCAAAATCCTGCGGCCCAAGCTTAAACACTGTGCGGCCATTCTCCAATTGGGGCAACCCTGCGTTTGGTTCAACAAGAAGTGGAATTTCAAGCCGTTGCAACATCTCTTCAACAACAGGAAAGAAACCTTCTGGCCCGGCACTGCAATTGGTAGCTACCAGATCAACGCCCATATTTTGCATGGTATCAATAAAAGTCAGCCCGGAAGTGCCTGTTAAACTGACTCCCTGTTCAAAGGTCATGGAAATGCCTATGGGCAGATCACATACTTCTCTGGCGGCCAGAACAACGGCCCTGGCTTCTGCCAGGTCAAAATGCGTCTCGCCCAGAATCAGATCCACTCCTCCCTGGACCAGACCCAGAATCTGCTCTTTGAAGGCCTGAACCAGTTCAGCAAAACTTATATCGCCCAGAGGTTCAACCATCTTACCAGTTGGCCCGACGCTACCGGCAACAAATGCCCTATCTTCTGCTGCACGCCTCGCAGCCAGAGCCATCTCTCTATTCAGGCGCACCGGATCAATATCCTGCCCCAGCTTGAAACGCGTTCCACCAAAGGTATTGGTGGTTACTACCCGGGCACCGGCTTGAATATATTCTCGATGAATTTCTTCAATAATAGCTGGATGTTGCAGGCCAAACAGTTCAGGCGAAACACCTGGTTTCAGCCCCCTGGCCTGCAAAAGAGTGCCCATACCGCCATCAAAAATTAAAATATTCCTGTCTTCTAATACCTTCCTAAAATTCATAACTATATTCCTAACTCAACTTTCGGAGTTCCGAAAGTTGAGAAATTCGAAATTCGAATATCAAAATCCGAAACAAATCCGAATTTTCTAATGTTCAAATGACCAAAACAGGGTTGAT
>CAJXJU010000191.1 GCA_913055195.1 uncultured Desulfohalobiaceae bacterium
TTGCCTTGGGCAAGACCCATGATGGAGTCGCCACCTCGCAAGGTAATTCTTGTTTATGATTATTATGAAGGCACAAAAGATAAAGGTGTAAGGCGGTATATATGGTTAAAAGATTATGATTATGTGATTATCCTTCAAAGAAAGAAAAAAGCCTACTTTTGGGTAACGGCTTTCTATATTGATAAAAAGTGGAAAAGAAGAGATTTACAAAAGAAGTATGAAAAAAGACAGCGACCGCCCAACACGGACGGCCCCCGAACTCCTTCTACCCTTGGTAGATGAGACGTTAACTATTTAACTATCAAAAAAATAATTGTCAATACCTGAAAAGGAGTGTCAACATGCAAAATACAGCAACAGTTGAAGTAACATTTCCAGAACAATTAATCCATGCTTTAAAAATGGATAAAAAAACTTTTCAAAAAGAAGTATTGTTTTTTACACTTGCAAAATTTTATGAACAGGGAAAAATTTCTGCTGGTCTAGCCTCAAATGTGTTAGGTTGCGATAGATGGGAATTTTACAGGTTGCTATCTGAAAATGGATTTTATGTAATAGATTATTCAGACGATGAATTACAAGAAGAGAGAGCATAATAAGCAAAGTTGTCATAAATAACACTCCTGTGCTAATTAAATGGTTTAAAGAACAATTAAAACAATGAAAACTACTCCCTTCCTCTCCATAAAAACAGAAGGTGGTCTTTTGCCGCCTGATATTTTAGAACGCATTGCCAGGGCAGATAAAGAACTGGGTGGTCTTGAGCCTGCCCATTATCATCTGCCAGCAAGGGAAAAATTAAATGAAGCCGTAAGCCGCTCGTGGAACCGGGTGCGAATTTTCTGGGAAAAATTTCAAAAGGCACGCCAGAATCTTTCTGAAAACCAGACCGGCACATCCATCACCAGAGAATTATGGCTTTTGCCTCTGTTTCAGGAACTTGGTTATGGACGGCTTTTACCCTGCAAAGCACAGGAAATTGATGGCAAAACATACCCTATTTCTCATTTCTGGCACAAATCCCCTTTTCATTTCATAGGCTGCAACATTCCGCTGGACAAACGCACCAGAGGAGTCAAAGGCGCGGCATCTGCCAGCCCGCACAGCATGGTGCAGGAATTTTTAAACCGCTCAGAGCCTCATCTCTGGGGATTTTTATCCAATGGCCTGAAGCTCCGCGTTTTAAGAGACAACCTGCGCCTGACCAGACAGGCTTATGTTGAGTTTGACCTGGAAGCCATGCTGGAAGAAGAGCTATTTTCTGATTTTGCCCTTTTCTGGCTCATCTGCCATGAGTCTCGCGTTGAAGCTGAAAATATCCATGAATGCTGGCTGGAAAAGTGGGCCAGAGCAGCAACCAGGCAGGGCATCCGCATCCTGGACAGGTTAAGAAATGGCGTTGAACAGGCCATCACCTTTTTGGGCCAGGGTTTTCTTGCTCATCCTGAAAACAAAGAACTCAAACAAAATTTACGCACAGGCAGGTTAAACAAACAGGATTATTTTCGCCAGTTACTCCGGCTGGTCTATCGTCTTCTTTTTTTGTTTGCAGCAGAAGACAGAAATATCCTGTTTCCCGAAGATGTTAGCCAGCACGCTAAAGATATTTATTATCGCTATTATTCCACAACAAGGCTGAGGAAACTGGCAGCAAAATTTCAGGGCAACAAATACGAAGACTTATACATTGGTTTAAAACTTGTCATGGGTAAACTGGGACAGGATGGTTGTCCTCACTTAGGTCTTCCAGCCCTGGGCAGTTTTCTCTGGTCAGAACAGGCCATACCTGATTTACAAAATGCTCACCTATCCAATGAATATTTATTGCCTGCGATTCGCTCTCTGGCTTTTACCCTTGATGAAGATGTTCTGCGGCCAGTGGATTTTAAAAATATTGGCGCGCAAGAACTGGGCAGTGTGTATGAATCCCTTCTGGAGCTCCATCCTGAGCTTAATCTGGAAACAGCCACTTTTGAACTGCAAACAGTTTCCGGTCATGAGCGCAAAACAACAGGCAGCTATTATACACCATCAGAACTAATCAACGAGCTTTTAGATTCAGCCCTGGAACCAGTCATTAATGAAGCAATAAAAAAGAGTGACAATCCAGAAAAGGCAATTTTAAATCTTAAAATCTGCGATCCAGCCTGTGGCAGCGGGCATTTTTTAATTGCTGCTGCCCATAGAATAGCCAAAAAACTGGCCTATATTCGCACTGGTGAACAAGAGCCAGGCCCGGAAAACATGCAAAATGCTCTGCGCGATGTTATTGGTCATTGTATTTATGGGGTGGACATCAATCCTATGGCAGTGGAGTTATGTAAAGTCAGTCTGTGGCTGGAATCCATGATGCCTGGCAAACCCCTATCTTTTCTGGATCATCATATCCAGTGCGGAAACAGCCTGCTGGGCGCTACACCAGCACTTTTAAAACAGGGCATCCCTGAAAAGGCATTTACGCCCATTACTGGTGATGACAGAGAAGTTTGCAACAGGGCCAAAAAAGACAATCGTAAAGAACATAAAGGAATAAAAGCCAAAGGGCTTCTGGAGCGTATGCAAGAACCCTGGCACAGGCTGGGTGATCTGGCAACCAGTATAATTCAACTGGATGTTATTGATGACAGCACCATTGAAGGGGTAAAACGCAAACAAAAACTCTGGGAAGAACTGGTGCGCTCCAGCGGATATAATTATGGCCGGCTCTGGGCTGATGCGTGGGTTGCTGCTTTTGTGTGGAAGAAAACCAGAAAATTTCCCTATCCCATTACAGAAGAAGTTTTCAGAAGAATTGAGAAAAATCCCTTTGCCATTCCAGGCTGGATGAAAGGTGAAATTGAAAACCTTAGCAGGGAATATCAATTTTTCCACTGGCATCTGGCTTTTCCTGATGTGTTTCGCGTGCCTGAGAGAGGTAAAAAAGCGGAAAATGAGCATACAGGCTGGGATGGGGGATTTGATGTTGTGCTGGGGAATCCGCCGTGGGAGAAAATTAAACTTCAGGAAAAAGAATGGTTTACCAGAGTAATGCCTGAGATTGCCAATGCTCCCAATGCAGCAGCAAGGAAGAAAATGATCGCCAGATTACCAGAAAATGAACCAGAGATATATGCTGCTTTTTTAAAAGCCAAACGCAAATCAGAGGGCATAAGCCATTTTTTACGCAACTCCGGTCATTTTCCTTTTTGCGGCAGAGGAGATATAAATACCTATACGGTTTTTGCAGAAAATATGCGCAATATAATAAATCCAAAAGGCCGTGTTGGTTGCATTGTGCCTTCAGGCATTGCCTCTGATGATACAACAAAATTCTATTTTCAGGATATAATGGAAAACCATTCTCTGGTCAGCCTTTATGATTTTGAAAACCGCAATGCCATTTTTCCAGGAGTGCATAGAAGTTATAAATTTTGCCTGCTCACTTTAACAGGTCAGGGAAGACCAGCCAGCAAAGGCGCTAAATTTGCTTTTTTTCTTCAGGACACACAGGAGTTAAAAAGAGATGACAAAATTTTCTCCTTAACTGCCACTGACCTGAAATCAATCAATCCAAACACTCGCACCTGCCCTATTTTCAGGACAAGATACGATGCTGAACTTACCAAAAAGATTTACCGCCGTGTTCCTGTGCTGATAAATGAAAACACCGGCGAAAATCCGTGGGAAATTTCATTTAAGCAGGGTTTATTCAATATGACTTCTGATAGCCACCTCTTCCGCACCAGAAAAGAGCTTGAGGCTGAAGGGTATGAGTTAAAGGGAAATATCTTTGTGGGAGCAAATGGAAATATTTATTTACCTCTTTATGAAGCCAAAATGATTTCTCAATTTACTCATAGACATGGAGATTATCGAACATTAACAAAAAGACCTTTCAGCAGACCGTTACCAACTCCATCCACAAAAGAATTAACTAATCCACACTTTGTAATTACACCGTGGTACTGGATAAGTATTGAAGAAATACAGAAATCTTTATCCCAAACTCAATGGTGCGCTTTATGGTTTTTAGGATTTAGACGGATAACTAGAGCCATTGACTTATATTCATGTTGGTTTTGTTTTTTGCCTTTTGGAGCAAGTATTGATACTGTGCCAATAATATTATCGGCCAAAACGCCAATTTTCATTTC
>CAJXJU010000192.1 GCA_913055195.1 uncultured Desulfohalobiaceae bacterium
TCGACTCTGTAACTGATTGAAAATATTGGATATTTTTTCAACTCAGAAAGTTGAGGCTATAATAAAAAAGGCCGGATTTTCCGGCCTTTTTTATTGTCTGAAGTTGGGCTGAGTCTATTTTAGTACATACCGCCCATGCCACCGCCTGGCACTGGTGGTGTATCTTTCTTTTCTTCAGGTTTTTCAGCAATGGCAGCCTCGGTGGTCAGGAGTAAGGAAGCTACAGAGGCAGCGTTTTGCAGAGCAATACGGGTTACTTTCTTAGGATCAATTACACCGGATTTGATGAGATCCTCAAACTCTCCTGTGGCAGCATTAAAGCCTTCGCCTTCCTTGCCTTCTTTAACCTTTTCGATGATTACTGCGCCTTCAAAGCCAGCATTGCGGCAGATCTGACGCAAAGGTTCCTGGATAGCTTTGCGGACTACCTCAACACCGGCAGCCTCATCATCATCAGCAGGTTTGATGTCATCCAGGCAACCCATAGCTCTAATCAGAGCAACTCCTCCACCAGGCACAATGCCTTCCTCAACAGCAGCGCGGGTTGCATTTAAGGCATCTTCAACGCGAGCCTTTTTCTCTTTCATTTCAGTCTCGGTGGCAGCACCAACATTGATTACTGCTACGCCGCCAACGATTTTAGCCAGACGCTCCTGTAATTTCTCGCGATCATAGTCAGAGGTGGTTTCTTCAATTTCAGCTCTGATCTGTTTAACTCTAGCTTTAATATCTTCAGGCTTGCCAGCGCCATCAACAATGGTGGTGTTTTCTTTATCAATAACCACGCGCTTGGCCTGACCAAGATCATTAATAGAGATATTTTCCAGCTTAATGCCGAGGTCTTCAGAAACAACCTGGCCACCAGTTAAGATAGCAATATCTTGCAACATGGCTTTGCGGCGTTCACCAAAACCAGGAGCTTTAACAGCAGCTACCTGCAAGGTGCCGCGCAGTTTATTGACTACCAATGTTGCCAATGCTTCGCCTTCTACATCCTCAGCAATAATCAGCAATGGTTTGCCCATCTTGGCTACCTGTTCCAGAACAGGCAGGAGGTCTTTCATGCTGGAGATTTTCTTTTCATTGATGAGGATCAGGGGCTCATCCAGCTCGCAGACCATCTTTTCCGGGTCGGTGACAAAGTATGGAGAGAGATAGCCGCGATCAAACTGCATACCCTCAACAACGTCCAGGGTAGTCTCCAATCCTTTGGCCTCTTCAACAGTGATAACGCCTTCCTTGCCAACTTTATTCATTGCCTCAGCAATGATGTTACCAATGGTGGCGTCATTATTGGCAGAAATGGTTCCAACCTGAGCGATTTCCTTTTGATCGCGAGTTGGCTTGGCAATCTTTTCAAGGTCAGCAACAACTGCATCAACTGCCTTGTCAATACCACGTTTGATAGCCATTGGATTACGGCCAGCAGCAACGAGTTTGAGACCTTCATTGAAGATAGCCTGGGCAAGAACAGTGGCAGTGGTGGTACCGTCACCAGCAATATCACTTGTTTTGCTGGCAACTTCTTTAACCATCTGTGCGCCCATGTTTTCGAATTTGTCTTCAAGTTCGATTTCTTTGGCTACGGTGACACCGTCTTTGGTGATAAGGGGTGAACCAAAAGATTTTTCAATTACAACATTGCGGCCTTTGGGGCCCAGAGTTACTTTTACAGCAGCAGCCAGGGTATCTACACCTTTTTTAAGTTTTTCACGAGCCTGGGCATCAAATTTTATAACTTTTGCAGACATCTTTTCTCCTCCTTAATTAATAGTTGTTGCTTTAATCTTCAATGATAGCCAGGATATCATCTTCACGCATTACCAGATGTTCTTCACCCTCAATTTTGACTTCAGTGCCAGCATACTTGTTAAACAAAACCTTGTCGCCGGCCTTGACGGTCATGGCGATGGTTTTGCCATCATCAGCCACCTTGCCCGGGCCAACAGCAACAACCTCACCCTTGATGGGCTTTTCTTTAGCTGTGTCAGGGATGATGATTCCGCCTTTGGTTACTTCCTCTTCTTCAAGACGTTTAACCAGAACACGGTCGTGTAAAGGTTTTAAGTTCATAACATTCACCTCCGTTTGAGTTTTATTGTTGACATTTCCTTTAGACGAGCAGCCATATAAACATGGTGTTAGCACTCGTCAAGAGGGAGTGCTAATAAAATTTTAAAATTTTTTCTCAACTTTGCCCTGGGCTGGGTTGAGTTAGTTGGGTAAGTTGGGTAAGTTGACTTACTCAATTTATTTTAAAGCCTAGGGAGATACTATGCTGGACATTAGATTTATTCGCAAAAATTTTGATGTGGTTGTGCAGTCGTTAAAGAAGAGGAATTCTAATCTTGACCTTACAGATTATCAAAATCTGGACAATAAGCGCAGGGCCCTGCTTCAAAAGGTTGAGGCCTTAAAAATGGAGCGAAATAAAGCTTCGGAGCAGGTGGCCAGGATGAAACAGCAAGGAGAGGATCCTGGAGATCTTTTTGCCGAACTTAGTCGCTTGTCGCAGAAAATTAAAGACCTGGATAAGGAAGTAAAACAAGTTGAAGAGGAAGTCCAGGAGTGGATTTTGTCTATTCCCAATATACCCCATGAAAGTGTGCCTGTCGGTAAAGATGAAGATGATAACAGAGAAGAAAAGAAGTGGGGAGAAAAGCCTGAGTTTGATTTTACTCCGAAAGAGCATTGGGAAATCGGAGTTAATTTGCATGGCCTTGATTTTGATCGTGCAGCCAGGATAACCGGAGCGAGATTCGTCCTTTATTGGGGCTGGGCAGCTCGCCTGGAGCGGGCCCTGATTAATTTTATGCTTGATGTGCAGACCAATGAAAACGGATATACAGAAGTTTTGCCTCCTGTGATAGTTAATCGGGCGAGCATGACAGCAACAGGCCAGCTGCCAAAGTTTGAGGAGGATTTGTTTAAGCTCGAGAACCGGGACTATTATTTAATCCCAACAGCAGAGGTGCCAGTAACCAATATACATCGTGGCGAAGTTCTGGAGGAAAAAGATTTACCTCTGGCTTATGCTGCTTACACGCCCTGTTTCCGCTCTGAAGCAGGGTCTTATGGCAAGGACACCAAAGGCATTATCAGGCAGCATCAATTTAATAAGGTAGAACTGGTTCGTTTTGCCCATCCTGACAACTCTTACCAGGAGTTAGAAACTTTGCTTGGACATGCGGAAAGTATTTTGCAGAAACTGAAACTACATTATCGTGTGGTCACGTTGTGTACAGGAGACCTGGGTTTCTCCGCTGCCAAGACCTATGACATAGAAGTCTGGCTGCCAGGTCAGGGCAAGTATAGAGAAATATCTTCATGTTCTAATTTTGAGGATTTTCAGGCCAGACGAGCCAATATTAAATTTAAACCCAAAAATAGCAAAAAGGCCAGGTTTGTTCACACATTAAATGGTTCTGGTCTGGCAGTTGGCAGGACAGTGGTGGCAATTCTGGAAAATTATCAGCAAGCAGATGGCAGTGTCATTGTGCCGGAGGTGCTAAGGCCTTATATGGGCGGAGTTGAAAAAATTGCTTTTGAAAAGAAAAAATAATCTTGACATTTTTGAAGGATAACAATAAGAAAAGTGCTTCTTTGGATGGGCCGTTAACTCAGTCGGTAGAGTATCTGCCTTTTAAGCAGAGAGTCGCAGGTTCGATCCCTGCACGGCCCACCACCCTTTCCCCTTTTTGCTTTCCCCATATAATTTTAAGGGTGTCCCCATCGTCTAGTGGCCCAGGACGCCGGCCTCTCACGCCGGTAACGGGGGTTCAAATCCCCCTGGGGACGCCAATAAAATCAAGGGGTTAGGTGGTTGCCAACTTCAATATCTGCCCCGGTTGGCAGTTCTGGTTGGCAGTTTTTTTAAGCCTCTATTCGTTAGAGGCTTTTTTATTTTTTCAAACGGAATAATCTTACCCGGCTCCCGGGCAAACACCTCATCCAGGGCCACCTTTGCACCACGCAAGCTGTGTAAATATCTGGATGTGGTTGTAGCTGATTTGTGGCGCAAAATAGCCTGAAAGGTTCTTAGTTGTAAAAAATGTTTAATCTTTTCAGTAGATTACAAAACAATATCGAAAAGATATTCCATTTTCCGGAAA
>CAJXJU010000193.1 GCA_913055195.1 uncultured Desulfohalobiaceae bacterium
GGGATACTTCATTAATTTTGTTTTGTAATTATCTGAAAAAATTGAATATTTTTTTTAACTCCGAAAGTTGAGTGAGTAATAAAATGAAGTTGAGAAGCTGGGAGGCTGTGAAGATAGGAGAATGAAGATGCTGGCGGTACTCAGGGTGTAGGGGCAATCCTCTGTGGTTCTCAAAAATATACGAGAAGTTGGGAAGTTAAGAAGTTTGGAGGGTAGGATAGAAATTGAAACTACGGAGTCTCCTAACTTCCCATTTTCTTAACTTCTTATCTTCCTTTTCAGGGAGTGAGTAATGGTTTGAACACAAAAACAAAAAGCAAGGCCGGGAGCATGTTGGTGATTTTGATTTGCTTGATTTCCAGAAGATTTAAGCCAAGCCCCAGGATGAGTATCCCACCCACTGCAGTAAGTTGATTAATGAGTATTGGGGTGAATAAATTTTGAAATTGTCTGGCCAGGAGGGTGATGGTTCCCTGATAGATGAGCATAGGAATGACAGAAAACATGACTCCCAGGCCATAGGTTGCGGCCAGGGCTATGGAAGTAAATCCATCCAGGGTAGATTTTGCAAGCAAAAGTGTGTGGTCACCCCGGATACCTTCATCCAGGGCGCCCAATATTGTTAAGGAACCGATACAGAAGATGAGAAAGGCTGTTATAAGTCCCTGGGTAAAGCTAGAGCTTTGCGATTTCAACTTTTTTTTGAGGATTTCTGCCAGAGAATCCAGCCGTTTTTCCAGATCAAGAGCTTCGCCTACAATGGCCCCGAAAAGAATGGAAAAGATAAGAAGTATCAAATTTTCCACTTTCAGGGCCATTTGCAAACCAATTAGTAAAGTGGCCAACCCAATACCTTGAAAAACTCTTTGATGGATTTTGGGCGGGATATGAGACTTTAGACAAAGACCCAGAAAGCTGCCCAAGATTACAGCCAGGACATTGATAATTGTTCCCAGAGGCATATTATTGTTCTAGAGCTTCCATTAAACTGATAGTCAGGCTTAAAAAGTCAGCTTCCGTTAAAATGCCTACCAGTTTAGTTCCATCTATTACTGGCAGGCAGCCGTATTTGTGTTTGAGTAAAACAGACGCTGCATCTTTTAAGGTTGTTTCTGGTGTTGTGGTTGTTACATCTGTTCGCATGATTTCAGATATAGGGATGGTTGCGTCCAGTTCTTCTTGAATTTCAGGAGCAATTCCAGCCAGTCTGGAAATAGTGGCAGACAGGATATCGCGGTGAGTTATGAGGCCGATAAAATTGTCGTTGTTATCTACGATTGGGATATGGCGAATTCTGGCCAGTTTCATAAGGTCTCTGGCAGCAGCCAGATTGTCGTCTTTTTTAAGGGAAAATACGTCCCTGGTCATAAGGCCTTTTACTAAAAGCATGGTATTCTCCTTCATAAATTTTTTCGGGGAGTTAATTTCAGTGAGTCGCCTGCAAAAATCCGTGAACCTGTAAGGTAATTTCATTTTCAGGTTATATAAAATAAAAGTGGTTAAGTAAAGAAGTCATGAATTGCAAAAAAAATTATGACGTGATTATTGTTGGGGCTGGACCAGCCGGGACCACGTCAGGAATGATTTTAGCGAAGAAAGGAATGAATGTTCTGGTCCTGGAAAGGGAGACTTTTCCACGGGATAAATTGTGCGCTGGGCTTATCACTTTAAAAACACAGGAACTTATTTCTGATCTGGTGGGTCAGGATTTAAGCAAGTTACAGTCAAGAGGGATTATTGAGTATCAGAGTACTGCTTATGGGCTTGGAAATACTCAGGACCTTTTTTACCAGGGAAAAATGGAATACCCTTTTTATTTTGTTAAACGTAAAATATATGATTATTTTTTGTTTGAAAAGCTCAAGTCTTCTGGAGCAAGAGTTTTAACTGGTCAGAAGGTAATTGGCATTGACTGTGTAAAATCAGAGGTATTTACTGCTGATGGACATAGGTTTAAGGCACGGTTTATTGTTGGCGCGGATGGGGCTATGAGCCGGGTTAGAAATGCATTGTCCAGATTAAATGTTGTACAAAAGCCCTGGTTAGACGGTGCAGCTCTTGCCCTGGAATGTTTCATTCCCAGAGATGAAGCGAATTTTTATGATTTTCCTGTTATTTATTTTGGTTATGTGCCCATGGGTTATATCTGGTCTTTTCCAGGGAGAACTGCTTATTGTCTTGGCGTTTGTTCTGGTGAAATAAGAGATGGACGGAAATTGAAAAAAATACTCAGGGATTTTGCTAGCAAAAGCGGCTTTTCTCTGGAAGCGATGGAAAATATTAGAGCACATGTTTTGCCCTATGGTGATTTTGAGAAAAAGCCAGGGTATAGAAACATTTTGCTTGTTGGTGACGCTGCTGGTTTTGCCGATCCTTTGCTCGGTGAAGGTATTTTTTATGCCCATAAAAGCGCTTTGCTCGCTTGTCAGGCCATAAAACTTACGTTTGAATGTCCGGCAAATGCTGCCAGAGTGTATGCTCGGCTAGCCCAGGAAATCGTTCAGGAAATGGATTATGCCAGGTTCTGGAAAGCGGTTACTTTTAAGTTGTTGAGCTTGAATAACTATGGATTACTAAAATGTGTTTTTGCAAAATTTTCCCCAAAGCTTGTAGAGACCATTCATGGTTTGCGCTCTTTTAAATGGCTGCGGCCTAAAAAGTGGAGTTTTTCTTTATTGACTTGAGCTGAGAAAACGGAAAAATTTACTTTTTGCAGGCGGGTCCTAAAACCTAGAAAAATGCGAGATGATAAAGGAGAATAAGATTGGCCGTTGATCCCCGACGCAATCGGGAACGGATGGTTAGAGAGCAAATAGAGGCCCGGGGCGTTAAAGCCCCGGAGGTGCTAAGAGCCATGCGTACAGTTCCCAGGCATTTGTTTGTGGAAGAAGCCCTCCAGGCCCAGGCCTACGAAGACCATCCCCTGCCCATCGGTCATGGTCAGACTATTTCGCAGCCATATATTGTGGCCAGAATGACAGAACTTTTGCAGGTAAAACCGGGCATGACTGTGCTGGAAATCGGCACTGGTTCCGGGTATCAGGCTGCTGTTCTTTCAGAAATTGGTGCTGAAGTATATACCGTAGAAAGGGTAAGGCCATTATATCTAGCAGCCAGCAAGAGGTTCAGGGATTTACGCTATTATAATATCCGGACCAAGCTGGACGACGGTACTCTGGGCTGGTCAGAAAAGGCTCCTTTTGATCGGATACTGGTCACTGCAGGGGGGCCTGAGGTGCCCGATCCGCTTATTGATCAACTAGCTGACCCGGGCATTATGCTTATCCCTGTTGGCCAGAGCAAGAGGAGCCAGATATTGGTGCGGGTGATTAAGGAAAATGGCCAGATCAAAAAGGAGAACATGGGAGCGGTTATGTTTGTGGATCTGGTAGGAAGACATGGATGGTAATTGATAGAGGAAGTAAGATTAGAAGATGGGAGGATAAGTGAAGTTTTTTCAGGGCTGGCTGGATAAATTGTGGGAGCTTTCTGCAACCAGAGGAGCAGAAAAGGTTTTAATGGGAGTATCGTTTACTGAGGCTATTTTTTTTCCGGTCCCCCCTGATCTTTTGCTTATACCCATGGGGTTAGCAAGGCGGGAAAAAGTCTTCAGGCTGGCCTTTATCTGTCTTGCAGCCTCGCTTGTGGGCGGTATTGCTGGTTATGTTCTGGGTTATTTTTTTATGCAGGTTCTGGGTTTTCCCATACTTAAATTTTATGGCTTAATGGATAAATATGCCCTTATTCAGAACTGGTATGAACAATATAGCGCCTGGGCCGTGGCTCTAGCTGGCCTGACGCCTATTCCTTATAAGTTGTGTACGCTTACTGCGGGAGCTTTTAAAATCAACTGGCCCATTTTTGTTCTGGCCTCGACCTTGAGCAGGGGACTCAGGTTTTATGCTATTGCTGGATTAATTTACTGGCAGGGCGAACGGGCCAGGTATTTTCTGGAGAAGAGATTTGATCTGATTTTATGCTTGACTATTTTTTTAGTTGTCTTAGGTTTTCTCCTGCTTAAATTTACTCAACTTTCTGAGTTACAAAAAATGTTAAATCTTTTCAGCAGATTACAAAACA
>CAJXJU010000194.1 GCA_913055195.1 uncultured Desulfohalobiaceae bacterium
CTGTCCCTGAAGTACGGTTGAAATTGGTGGTTTCCCGCTACTGGCGGATGCACCCTGCAAAAATATTTTTGCAGGCATATTTCAGAAACGGAATTTTTGCAGTAGCATCATAATCAACACATACAATCGCACTATCTTAATACATTATAAGCAGCATCTGACTGAATAATCAAATTTAAGAAAGGCAATATCTTGTTTGGCAAATCACTAATTTTGCTGAAAAATCCACGCGGCACCTAAACAATATCACCGGGTTTTAAATAGATATTTTTCTCCTTACCCTTGAGTATATTTTTATAATTAACCTTTAAAACTTCTGGATGCACCAGACTATCGCGTACTACATAGACAATATTTCTAGCACCTGATGCCAGGCCGCCAGCAGATGCAATAGCGTCCAGCAATGTAATATCCACATCAAACCTGACCTTCTGAGGCATTTTAACAGCCCCCACAACAAAAGCGCTTCTGGCCTGAGAAGAAGCTATATAAATAAAATCACCTGATTCAAGTAGAATATTTTGTGACATATCACCATTAGCCAGTAAAGCACTAAAATCAACCGGCACTAATTTTCCCTTTCTGGATAAATAACTGGCTTTTAAATTATAAACAGGCTGCCCCGCAGTATTGTACTTTAAGCCATGTGCCATAGCAATAAAATCCAGCAACCTGGTGTTTTCTTTAATTGTATATAGTCCAGGTGCAGCAACAGCTCCCAGTATTGCAACTGAACTTGCTTTTGAGGTAAAAGTCCTGGCAATAATTGAAACACTGGGATTTCTGATATATTTTGATAATCTGGCTGTTATTTCTTTTTTTAATTGAGGAATAGTCTTTCCTTCTGCTTTTATTTCGCCGATTAAAAAATATGAAATATAACCATCAGGCCGCACAGTAATAGTCTTGGTCATTTCCGGCTCACCCCAGACAGATATCTCAATTTCATCTCCTGCTGAAATCTCATACTGTTTTTTTAATCTTTTTTGCTTCTCTTTCTCCTGCTCCTGGAGGAACTTCTGTAAAGGAGATAAGCTTGAGTTTGTTGAATTTAAAGTAGAATTATCTGATCCTGCAACAGTAGCATTCTGAGCTACACTCTGCTGGTTCGGCAATAACCCTTTCTTCTTGACCTCTTTTTGAGCATAACAACCTGTAATAACAACAATAATAAAAGTTAAGATATATACTTTCCTGGTAAAAAACTCCATAGTTCTTACCTCCACAGACTGAATCGCCTGCAAAAAGTTTCTTTTTGCAGGCGATTCAGTAAGCATTCTCGCTAACAAATCCTTTTACTATAGACAGCAAAATAATTCTTAAATCAAACCATAATGACCAATTGGAGATATAATATAAATCATATTCCACTCTTTTTTGTAATTTCTCCATTGTATCTATCTCGCCTCTTAAACCATTAACCTGTGCCCAACCTGTTATGCCCGGCTTCACCTTGTGACGCAACATATATGATTGAATTAATTTGCGGTACATTTCATTAAGTGCTACGGGATGAGGCCTTGGCCCAACTATGGACATCCTGCCCTGCAGGACATTAATAAATTGTGGCAATTCGTCAAGAGATGTTTTACGCAAAAACGCCCCAAAAACAGTCACCCGTGGATCATTTTTCTTTGCCTGAACTACCCTGGCCCCATCTTCACAAACCGTCATTGTTCTGAACTTGTAAATAACAAACGGCTCACCATTGATACCATACCGCTGCTGTTTAAATAAAACAGGGCCAGGTGAAGTCAACTTAATTATTATGGCAATAAGAATCATTAATGGTGAGACCAGAATCAGGATTATACTGGCCAGAATTTTATCTTCCATCCATTTAAGCAGCCTGTTTCTATAAAGGCTTAAAGGAAGAGAATGCAGGTTAACCAGTGGCAAGCCTCCGATCTCCATTAAGGACAGACGTAAAATATGAAAATTAAAAATATCCACAACCAGAAATACATCTGCTGTTGTATCATTAAGCTCTCTGATAATCTCCTGAATTCTTGTTTCATAACGCATTGGCAACGCAATAAAAACTTTCCCAATATTATTCTTTTTGACATAATCCACAACACAATCAAGGTTGCCAAGCACTCTGATACCTCCAGATGTCTGGCCTATTTTTTGTGTATCATCATCAAAAAAACCTTTTACTTCAGATACCAGCCAGCGCGATTTCTCTAATTTTTGCAAAAGTTTTCTGCCTATTTCACCTCCACCCAGAATCACTGCTGTTCTGGAGTCACGATCAATATACCAGAAATACCTTAAAGAAATACCAGCTATTAATCTAGTTATTAACATGGCTGACCAGCAACTACACCCCCAGATCCAGAAAGCCCTTGTTTGAAACAAACCATAGGGCCAGAGTTGAGCGCGCAAGTTTTCTTTGGCCAGAAGCATAATAATGATATTGGAAAAGATGAGAATAACAAGCCAGGCTAAAGTCACAACAAGCAATTCCAGAAAAATATTATAAATGAGTCTGGCGCCATGGCACCTGCAAACTGGAAATATCAGAACCATCAGCCCGATACTGTACAGGGTCAATTCTTTCAACAGGGTATAAAATTGAAGAGAAGGGAGAAAATAAAAGATAAATAAACCCGTCAGGATGACTATTAAAGGGTCTATTGTACGAAAAAACAAATCAAAAAATGAAGTATGGTCGCTTAAAATTCTGGTCATATTCCAGGCGTGGCTGAAAATAATGTCATTAAATGCTCGCCAAAAGATGATAAAATCATCTCCTTGCTTAAAAACTTTTCAGCAAATTCCCTTGCTGCTGCGTAAGGAAGTTTAATACACTTCTCTTTTCTCATTTGAAAATAAATGTCCACAATAGCTTTGACCAGTGCATCAACATCTTCAGGAGGTATAGTGAAAAAAATATCCGGGAATTTTGCCTTTAACTGTCCAAGTGCTGTATCAGGTTCTGTGGTCACCAGAGCCACACCTCCTGCTGACAGGATGTTGGCCAATTTTGAAGTAAACACAATATCTGCTGCACTGGCTTTTTGAATAATCAGATGAAGATCTGCAGCAAAAAGTAACCCCGGGAAATTATCTTCTGATTGGAGAGGAAGAAAAACTGTATTAGACAATCCCATTTTTAACGCTTTTGCCTGCAGCTCTGGCTTAACCGCTCCTTCACCACACAAAACAAATCTTATTTCCTTATAATCTTTTAATCTTTCAGCAGCCTCAAGAACTATTTCCAGTCCCTGCTTCTTGCCCATGTTCCCGGAATAAAGAATAATAAAATCGTTTTCTTTAAAACCAATATTTGAGCGAAATTTTGCAGCCCTTTTTCTATCAAATTTCATGTTCTCTATATTTGCCCAATTGGGGAAAAGCACGAGCTTTTCCCGTGCTAATCCCTTTTCCGCAAGACGCTCAACCATCTTTTCTGATATGGATGACACCCGGTCAAACCGGGACATCAGCCACTTTTCTATCAATGAAATAATAGCCTGCATCCACTTAAAAGACAATATACCCAGGGCAAATGCCGCGTCCACCTCAAAATCCTGAATATGCAACCAGGCCTTTGCCCCGCTTACACGAGCCACAAACCAGGCTAAAGGCACACAAAAAAAAGCCGGCTCAATTACAAAAATCAAATCAGGCTGCCAGAAAATCTGGCGAAGCATGACAGGCATACTGCTCACAGCAAAACTGGCCAGATGAACAAGACGTTTCAAGCCGGTTGGCGATGCAGGAACGTACAAAGGGCAACGCCATACCTTTACACCGTCTATTTCCTCTTTACCATATTGCCATCCAGCATATCCCCTGGCGATTTTCCACTGCGGATAATAAGGATATGCAGTTACAACCCGAACATTATGGCCTTTTGCTGCCAGCCAGGCAGCCATCTCACCAGTATATTTGCCAATACCGGTAAGGTGAGGGGTATAGTGGATGCTGTAAATAAGTATTTTCATTCATCTCGCTGAATAAAAAAGTTGTTCAAAACCAGTACATCCATTCTGGTTCGCAGAAAACAGTCCAGTGCTTCTTCTGGTCTGGACACTACCCGTGTTGCGTTTCGGAGAGTTCTATGCCAACAA
>CAJXJU010000195.1 GCA_913055195.1 uncultured Desulfohalobiaceae bacterium
CGTTATAAACCGATTTAACAAAGAGATGAGGGTGAGATTCTTGCCATTTTTTGAGTTTCCGTGCGGGGACAGGCGAACAGCGATAGCGAGCGTTGTGGCGGTTGTAACTATTTGAAATCATTAGCCGTTCGCCTGTCCCCGCCATCTGTAATTTGCGAGTTTCGACTTTTTGCAGGCGACTCAAAGTTGAGAAATTCAACAAATTTTTTACAGGAGATTAGCCTATATGTCCAGACTCACCTTTGTTTTAGTAATCCTATTTTTATTAACAGGCTGCACAGCCTGGAAGTCATTTCAGGCATTTTATCATGAATATATTGATGTCAGCCCGAAAATTGATTTGCAGACGGTAAATACTGGCAATGAACCAGAGCAATTTTTTGCAAGAATTATTTATCCTGTTGATTTACAGTTAAACAAGCTTATGTGCAGGCTTGATGAGCAGGATACTTATCCGCATGAAAAGTGGTTTGATGAGCTACTAAAGGATTTTCCGTGGCTTTCAGGTGTTGCCGCCATTGATAGGAGTGGTCAGATCCTGTTTCAGCTTCCTGCTCATTTGATAAAACCAGTAAATTATTCTTTGTTGTTTAGCAATAGTCAGAATTCTACCAATGATTATCCCGCTACCAGTGGATCCACCTCAGTTCCCGCACGGAAAGATTTACTTTTTGCAGGCGACTCAGTCAGGGCCAGCACAGATATTAAAATTGTTGTTCAGGATTCAGAATTTGGGCCAGAAATATATTTGGCCAGACCTTTTTTTAAGAATAACCTGGCACAAGGAATGTTAGTGATCCATTTTGATGCCGGGTCGTGGGCCAGGCTTAGTGCCGGTTCGCAAGAGTTAGCTATTTTTGTTGGAGATAAACCTGTCTGGGTTGGAAAACGTACAGGGTTAAATAAATATTGTGCGCAAATAAAGAGCATCGAGTTGCTTAAAAACGGGGTTTCTGGCCAGATAAACATGAAAAGCAGGTTCTTTTACTGGTTGGCCAGGGCTGTAGGTGAGAACTGGATTATATATTTAATGACTGTAGATAAAGGAGAATAAGATGCGTCAAATTACAGTTATTGAACATTTACTTATTCATCAAAAAGCAAGCCCAATGGCTACTGGCCGGTTTACCAGGCTTTTAAATGAATTAATTTTAGCTGCCAAGATAATATCCAGGGAAGTAAACAAGGCCGGTTTGGTGGATGTTTTGGGCTTTACAGGAGAGACAAACGTCCAGGGTGAGCAGGTGCAAAAGCTGGATGATTACGCCAACAGGGTGATAATCCATCGTATGCAAAGGGCTGGTGTTCTTTGCGCCATGGCATCGGAGGAGAATGCTGACTTGATTGAAATCCCGGATAAATTTGATACTGGCGATTATATTTTGATTTTTGATCCCCTGGATGGCTCGTCAAATATTGATGTCAATGTTAGTATAGGCACGATTTTTTCCATTTTTAAGCGTAAAAACAGCACTCAATCAGTAACTTTAAGTGATGTTCTGCAAAAGGGCGCTCAGCAGGTAGCTGCTGGTTATTTTATCTATGGTTCATCAACCATGATGGTTTATACAACAGGAAATGGTGTGCATGGATTTACGCTGGATCCCAGTGTGGGGGAGTTTTTGCTTTCTCATCCAGATATCAAGATTCCTGAACAGGGAAAAATATATTCAGTAAATGAGAGTTACTGGCATTATTGGGATGAGAAAACCAGAGAGGTTGTTTCTTATTTTAAGTCGCCGCAAAATGAGAGAGGAAGGCCATATTCTCTGCGTTATATAGGATCGCTGGTTGCTGACTTCCACCGTAATTTGCTTTATGGCGGAATTTTTATGTATCCCGCTGACAAAAAAGACCCGAAAAAGCCTTCTGGCAAGCTGAGATTATTGTGTGAGGCCAATCCAATGGCCTTAATAGTTGAGCACGCAGGAGGTATGGCTATTGATGGGCGGAGAAGAATTTTAGATATTGAGCCTCAGGAGCTGCATCAGCGGGTGCCTTTATTTATTGGTTCAAAGAAAGATGTTCAAAAAGTAGCTGAGATTTTTGGGAAATGAGGGGTAAGGGGTAAGGATTAAGGGGTAAGGGGTAAGGGGACACCAAAGTGCTCTGTCTGGGGATTGAGACTTCTTGCGATGAGACCGCGCTGGCTCTGGTGAATGAGGGTAAGCTGATTGGCGAAAACATTGCTTCGCAGGTCAAGCTTCATTCCATATTTGGCGGCATAGTCCCGGAAATAGCTTCCAGGGAACATTTGCGAGCACTGGTTCCTTTGTTTGATGATTTGCTTGTAAAGTGTGATGTGAAGCCAGAAGATATTGAGCTTATTGCTGTGACCAGAGGCCCAGGCCTTTTAGGCAGCCTTCTGGTGGGATTGGGTTTTGCCAAAGGTCTGGCTCTGGCCCTTAAAAAGCCTCTGGTGGGCGTAAACCATCTGTATGCCCATTTGCTGGTTGTGGGCCTTGAACAGATAATCGAGTTCCCTGCTCTGGGGCTTCTGGTTTCAGGCGGGCATACACATATTTATTTTATTCGTTCTCCTTTTGAGTTTGAGCTTCTGGGGAGAACTCTTGATGATGCTGCTGGAGAGGCTTTTGATAAGGTGGCAAAATTCTTGAACTTACCTTATCCAGGGGGCGTATATATTGACCGGTTTGCACAGATGGCTGACCCTGATCCTGATCTTTTTCCCAGGCCATATATAGATAATGACAATCTGGATTTTAGCTTCAGTGGACTTAAGACCTGTGTTGCCAATTTTTTAAAAAGAAATGATCATTTGATTTTTAAAAGTATGGATGAAGCTGGCCCTGATTATACTCCTGATCCAGAGCTGGCAAAGGTTTGTGCGTCCTTTAACTTTGCAGTTGCGCGGACTCTAAAAATTAAGCTGGGCCGGGCATTGAAAAGAGTCAGGCCCAGAAGCATTATTCTGGCAGGTGGAGTGGCTGCCAATACAATGATTCGTAGGGCAATAGAAGAACAGTCCCGGGCAGAAAATCTACCCCTGTATGTCCCTGATAAAGAGTTTTGCACTGATAATGCGGCCATGATAGCTTATTATGGAGAAATATTGGGTCAGGCCGGGCTGACGCATGGTCTGGACATGGAAGCCATCCCCAGGGGCCGGAAGATCCCCTGGGATTATTGTCAGCGTCAGTTTAGCCTGAGTTCATGCACTCCTTATTGCCTGCAAAAAGGGACTTTTTGCAGGCGCATCTGAAAGGAGGGATAGCTATGTGTATTAAACGTAGGCGCGTTATATCAACAAAAAAAGAAAAAATAATTGCAAAGGTAATCACCAGTGAGAAATTCAGACGGAGGAATAAAAAATTGGCTGTTTATCTTATGTTAAAATGTTTGCTTAATTTTGAAGCATTTTCATTGTATCATCATCCATCAAGATATAGGAAACTGGTCTATTACCATTCATCTTTGCGTAGAAAAAGCTACTGGAATTTGCTCCTTTGGATTTTTGAAAATCGAGAATGCAGATTAATTAATATACTTGAGCCATTTTTAAATCAAAATCATCTGGAGACATTGCGTATAGATTGTGAAGATAGGGACGACAAAATAGATGCACTTTCATATCAACATTATTTTAAACTTCTAAACAACATTCAACAACGGTCATGTTTATTTAAAATATATGAGGCATTATTGGAATTAAATGAAGAGTTGTTTCCTGCTAAGTGCGAATTATATTCAGCTTATGTGTATAATTTTAGAGAACCGTTTCGTTCTGAAAAATACTTTTGCATTAGTGATCCTGAACTGAAGTTATGTTATTTGTTCATATTATCTGTTATATATCCAGAGGTTGGCAAGTTTGTTGAAGATTTTGGCCTTAATTTGATTCGGGAAAAGGAGAAGCTATGCAAAATTCTGGATATAGACAAAAGAAGATTAAAAGAGATTTTTAAATTTTTATATGTTGATATGGGTTTAATTCAGGGGTTTTATCCTAAAATAACAATTGATTATTTCAAATTTTTTAAATTTTTTAATAAAAAAATGGTCTTAAAATATTTATAAGACTTAACTGAGTCGCCTGCAAAAAGTCCCT
>CAJXJU010000196.1 GCA_913055195.1 uncultured Desulfohalobiaceae bacterium
CGATATTCGGATTTCGAATTTCTCAACTTTCGGAACTCCGAAAGTTGAGTTTTTTATGTTTAAATGACCGTCCCCGCACGGAAAAGACAGGCACTTGGGCCTGTCCCTGGAGTACGGTGGAAGCTGGTGGTTTCCCGCTACTGGCGGATGCACCTACTCTTTTTAGCCAGATGAACGCTGGTAAGTTCACGGTTTTAAAGATTTAATTACAGGCAGAGTCTTGACCAGCTCGAGGGCCATACGCAACTGGTTGTCTTTTTCCAGCATTTCTCTGGCTTTAAGCTTTTCTCTTTTTTCTTTTTCCTTTTTTTCTATATCTTTATCAGGGTTTGCCAGGTGTTTGGTCAGATCTTCTTCTCTGACCACATGGTTATTGTTGTTTTTGGGCCGGGCTGGTTCAAAGGGGATATTCAGGTCTGGTTCAATGCCTTCGGCCTGAATGGAGCGGCCCGAAGGAGTGTAATAGAGAGCAATTGTCAACTTAATGGCAGAACCATCAGATAAGGGGATAATGGTCTGTACTGATCCCTTGCCAAAAGTCTTTTCTCCTAAAAGCAAAGCTCTTTTTTGATCTTTCAGTGCTCCGGCTACAATTTCCGAAGCTGAAGCAGAACCGGCATTGATGAGTACGACCAAAGGACAGGTGATGTCATCTTTTTGTTTGTGGGCAAAATATTCTTTTCTGCTCTCTTTTTTTCGACCCTGAGTATAAACAATTAATCCGTCAGATAAAAAAAGATCAGATACAGATATTGCCTGATCAAGAAGTCCACCAGGATTATTGCGCAGATCAAGAATAATACCCTTTAATTTTTTGTTTGCCCTATACTTATTAACTGCTTTTTTGAGTTCTTTTGTTGTATTTGCCTTAAAATCAATGATACGTAAATAGAGGTACCCTGTCTCCAGTTCTTTGCTTTTGATTGCGTGGATGGGAATAGTAGCGCGAATAATTTTGATTTTTACAGGTTTCTGCGCGCCTTTGTGTAAAATAGTAAGCTCAACTGGCTCTCCTTTTGGACCGCGGATTTTGTTTACTGCTTCTGATAAAGTAATACCCTGGGTTGATTCACCGTCAATTTCCAGAATAAGGTCCCCTGCTTTTAGGCCCGCTTTGTAGGCTGGAGTGTCTTCAATGGGGGCAATAACCACGAGCCTTTTGTCTTTTATCCCAATCTGTATGCCTATTCCGCCAAATTCGCCAGAAAATTCTTCCTGCATGAGCTTGAATTCTTTTAGATCAATGTAAGATGAGTGAGGGTCCAATTCCTGAAGCATTCCCTGAATGGCGCCTTTGATCAATTCCCCGCGATCTTTTTTCTGCACATAATGTTGTTCAATAAGGTGGAGAACCTGACTGAAACGTTTCAGGGATTCATAATCATTGGTATCTCTTGCTAAACTGGAGCCAGGTGTAAGATAAAAAAGCGTCAAAAGGAATAAAGTTCCCAGAATATGAGTTAGTCGCATAAATTCCTCCATTGTCATTGATTTGAGATAATTAATCACTTAACCACCTCAAAGGATTAATTGGTTTTTGGCCAAAACGCAATTCAAAATAAAGGCCCGTCCCTTTTATTTGTGGATAAAAGCCACAGATGCCAATAGGCTCGCCTTTTTCCACTTCCTGTCCCAACTGGACAAAAGTTCTGGCCAGGAAGGCGTATAAACTATAGTAGTTCTGGCCATGAAAAATAATGATTACCCTGCCAAATCCACGCAAGGTGTCATTAAAGACAACCTTACCCCATGAAACAGATCTGATGGTTGTATTTTCAGGCAGGGCCAGACTGATCCCCCTCTGGGGTGGTTTCGCAGAGAGGTTAAATCGTTTTTTTATTTTGCCTCTGGCTGGCCAGGACAAATAGCCCTTTAGTTGGGCAAATTTTCTGGTGGTGAGAGCCTTTAATTTGTAATCAAGAGAGTGAATGGTAGATAGAATTTCCTGAATACTTTCTTCTTTGGCCAATCTTTGGGCCCTGATTTCCTGGACTCTTTGTAAATAATCTAATTTTTCTTTTAGCAAGTTGTCCTTGGTTTTGTTGATTTTTTTTACCTGTAGCAAAGCCTCTTCTTTTACTTCCTGGAGCCTGGCTAAGCTGGCAGAAATTTGAGCTGATTGGGATTTGAGTCTGGCAAATGTAGAGTACGCGTGGGAGTAGAGACTTTTTAGCCAGACAATGTAACGGTCTGCCTCTGCCCAATTACGGAGTTGAGCGAGATCTGGAATTTTGTTTTGCAGATAAACGGGCCAGAGCGCGGACAAAATTTGATTAAGTTTTTTTTGAGTCTTTTTTTGTTCCGATATTAGATGCTGGTATTCTTTTAAGAACATGGCCTCTCTGGTCATTATGTTGGAGAGTTTCTCTTCCTGAGTCATTAACTGCCGGGTTATCTTTTGAACCCTGGCCTCGATTCTGGCTAGTTGAGTATAAAGGCTTTTTTCCTTCTTGGATAATTTTTTTATGACCTGTTTTTCAGTGCGTAATGTTTGTTTGTTTTTATTAAGCTCTTGTGTTAATGTTGAGGCAGTTCCTGAGTCGTCTGCTGAGTCGCCTGCAAAAAGTAAATTTTTCCGGGGGGTGGGGACAGGCGAACAGCGATAGCGAGCGTTGTGATGGCTGGAACTATTTGAAATCATTAGCCGTTCGCCTGTCCCCGTGCGAGTTTCGACTTTTTGCAGGCGACTCAATCCTGAGAAAGGGCATGAAAAGATATATAATAAAATAATGATAAGGAATAAAATTACTTTTTTTTGCTTCATTTTTTCAAAAAAGGACAAAACGCTTTAGCCTGGTCAGTTAGTATATTGGCGGGTTCATCTTTATACAGGACAAGGGGCGGTTCAAGACAAAGGCCAGGTCCTCCATTTTTTACAGCCTGTAAAAGACAAAGTCTGGCAGGTTTATTTATGCGACCATATACGGGACGCATTTTTTTGGGAGTCAGCCTGTTTGTTTTTAGTTCTGTCATCACCTCAGCCAGCCTTTCTGCTAAATAGATAATTCCGACCTTTTTTTTGTTTTTAACTGCAAATCTGGCTGCCTGGATAAAGGTATTCAATGTGGCAGATATTTCAAAGCGAGCAGGGTTTTTTTCTTTATATGGTGATATTCTGCCCTGCCTGGAAGCACGGTAAGGCGGGTTCAGCAAGACCAGGTCAAAGCTTTCTGCCTCAATTGAACTGTGGTTGATCTGTTTAATATCCAGAAGAAGGGTTTGATATTTGTCTTTAACACCCAGATTTTGAGCGTTTTCCTCAGCAAAAGCGATCATTTGCGGATCACAGTCAACACCTGTCACCTTCAGTTCTAGATCCGGATTAGCCAGTATTATTCCCAGGCCAACAACTCCGCAACCACAGCCCAGGTCCAGGATTTTCCAGCCCTGTCCTGGACGGATAAACGCGGACAGAAGCAAGGCGTCAACAGAAAAGCGAAAACCCTTTTCAGGTTGCTTGAGACCACGGGGGAAATGTTTGATGTTCAAGGTTCAATGTTCAAGATTTAAAGTTGCCTTTTGCCTTTCGCCCTGGGGACGGATATGGAATCCGCGCCTACACGCCTTTTTTAATGCCAGAGATAAAAGAGCAGTCCGGTAGGCAGTTTAGGGTAAAAATAGGTGGATTTTCTGGGCATAACCTGACCAGACTGGCAAACAGCCTGTAAGATAGACATGGAAACAGGCTTTAATAGAAAGGCAGCCTGGATATTTCCCTCATCAACTCTGGTTATGGCTTCAGAGGCAAAGGGCGTATAACTCAAAAAACTTCCTGAGGAGAGTTCCTGGTCAGTGAGATTCATGGCCTGACGCAAAAAATATTTATCTAATACATGGGCTCCAATCTGATCAAAAATATTTTCCGGTTCGTCTTTTGGTTGCAGGAGGTAGTAGTTTCCTGGAATGTAAAGGATACAACCGGCTCCATTGGTAAGGTCATTTAAGCTGTCTTGATGATCGACTTTCCGGATAATAAAATTTTTTTCGGCTATTTTTAAGATTTCCTGCCAGGAATAGATTTTTCCGGAATATTTCAGGCGCAATAAAACGCCTGGAATGGAGGCT
>CAJXJU010000197.1 GCA_913055195.1 uncultured Desulfohalobiaceae bacterium
AGCGGTAAGTCAATCCTGGCGGATAATGACTATCCCGCTACTGGCGGATGCACCCAGATGAGGGTAAGGGGTAAGGGAGACGGACAGACAAAAACTAAAGGCCGGTCATTGACCGGCCCTTTTGGTTTTTAGCTTTGTTCTCTGGCAGTTTCAATATCAATCAATTCACTTACTTCACTATGTATTGTCGCCAGTAACGAAATATCATTTTTAAGAACATCCATTATTGTTTTGATATTGTCAGCGACATTGCCTGCATTGTAACGAAGTCTTGCCAGACGAAGAGGCAAATAAGCCATTTGTATGGCTTGTCCTGTTGCTGGATTGCCAAATGCTGAGAATAGACCTGAGCTTTGTGGCTTTGGATTGGTGAGTTGTTGGATTTCATTCATCAAGCCCATGATTGAGGTAGGTAATTTAGCAATGGCAACAGTGGTTAAGACAACAGAGTCACTTAGAAGGCCTTCAATGGATTTACATGCTTCAACAATATTTTCAAGAACCTTTAACTGCCCGGGATCAGTGATTTCCCCTTTGTGTTCGCTTATTTTATCCAGCTCTGTGGTTAAAATATTTTTCTTTTCAGCCAATTCTTCTTTTAAACTCTTTAATTCTTCTTTTTTAATTTTCAGTTGTTCATCAATGTCTGCAATTGTTTTATATGGGCCTTCTGGTTCTTTTTTGCTTTTGATTTTTCTTTTATCTTTATTGAGCATTGATATTTCATCGCTTAAAGCCATAACCTTTTGATTAACAGCATCATACTCTTCATACGCAGACTTGATTTCCTGTCCATTGGGCAGGATGTCATAAAGAGCTGCCATGATACCAGGATAAACATTGCTGCCTGGCTGTGGTTTTAATTTGCCTTTTCTTTTTAAAATGCTGGCTTTGTTTTTGCATTTTCCTGGTTTAAATATATTTTTAACATATTGATCTATAGCTCTTTTAATTTCGTCAAGACTGGGGTTGTCTTTTTTTGTAATTTTTATCTGAGGCCCATCAGGTGTTTGTTCAATATTGATCTTGTAATATATTCCGTTGATAATTGTTTCCTCTCCATTTTCATAACATGACCCTGCTGGAGCATATAAATCTGGTGGAATTTCATACAAAACATTCTGGGCAAGGGCTATATGGGCCTTGATAGGAGAAATGATTCCTCCATGGGCAGCATATGCTCCGTCAGCAGCCAGGGCATTGAGAATGGGCTTTATATCCTTTTTTTGAATATTATCCAGATCCTTTGGCCATGTTACTTCGTCTGATACAGCTACTTCATTAAAACATGTATGGGCAATGTCCGCGGCAGCTGCTGCTGTGTTCAGTCTGTCCAATACCAGTTCCATGCTGGGTTCTTCCATCATGGCCATACCACCTTCTGCTGCTCCGCGCATAACAGCACATCCTGATAACAACTGCGTTACAATGAAAAGTAATAATAATGTAACTGGCAACATTATTTTTTTCTGAAACATTGAAAATATCCCTCCTTTTTTAATATATCGGCTGCAAAAATGTCGATTTTTGCAGCCGCATTTTTTATGAATGTTTTATTTGATTTTTTACAGTTTGTTTATAGTTTAATCTGAAGCAGATACAGACTCTTCTTCAATTTCCTGTTTGATTCGTTTAACTTTTTTATGGGTTTTGTATTTTTCTTTTACCCGTGCATAAGTTTTTTGATATAAGGCATTGCCAGGGTCCATACGCCTTGCCTTTTCATATTGTTTGATGGCTTTGCGCATCTTGTGTTTGGCTTCATAAGCAATGCCCAGGTTAAATACAGCAGCATGGTTGTCCGGGTCTTTTGCAACTGCGTTTTCCCAGAATTCTATGGCCAGGTCCCAGTCGCCATTCATGGCAGCCTCAATTCCTTTTTTTACATCTGAGTTGCCAGTTGCGAATTCACGATATTGTTTTTTTCGGGTTGGAACCAGTTTTTTGACAAAGTTTTTACAAACTTTTGCTGCCAGTTCTCTCATAATTTCTTCTTTTGACTTGAGTTGTCCCCCTGCCTGTACCCGGTTTACAATGCGCGCAGTTTCCAGGGTGCTGCCTACCTTATGTCCGCTGGAACTTGTCAAAGCAAAGCTGACCGCTGCCACTCCAGTTCTGGTAACATATCCTGCTTCCAATTTATCAGGTTCTACGATGAACTTTTCCACAACTGTTGTGATCCTGGGGGCATTCATTTGCGCACCAGGGCCTGAGAAATTAAATACCTGCGTATCTGTCAGAGCCTGTTCCAGTGCCTGACGAACATAGAATTTGACCTGAGGGTCTGAGATGAGTGTCCTGTTGGGTGTTTTGATGCGGTCAATAATGATAGTTTGCATCACTGCATCGCCTTCCAGGGCTGCCTCAGATGTGATGTCAATCTTTGGTGGCTCAAGGGTTTCTACAATCACACCTTTGGGCCTGGCACAGGCTGATAAAATCAGCATAAGCGCCAGAACAGGGAAAAACCGGCTTAATTTGTTCATACATCCTCCTTACTTGTAGATTTTATTGAATATTTACCTGGCCAAAACTACTGTTTTGTCCCTTTTTAACAAACACAACCTTGTTGGCGTCTCTGCTTTGCTCGACAATATTTATTCCACTACGTTTAAGTATTCTTTTGAGTTTGCGTACCAGACGGCCAAAATTTTTGTCTGTAAAAATTTCAAGCTCAACATATCTGGATGTTACCTTTTTTTCCCGGATATTTTCTTCATCAAGTCCCAGTTCATCATAAACAGTATCTATAATTGTATCGTTTTCCTCTTCTTGAAATCCACTAAAAGCAAGTAAATATTCCGGGGTATCATTGCGTACCAGGCGGGCCAGAATTTTTGGATGATTGTTTTTTAGTTTTTTGTAGAGACTGCGGCCAACCAGTGCGCCAGCCTTGGATGCTGCTGCGACCACGGCTGCTTCAAAGGCCCTTTCATTGGGCAGAACATTGGAAGCATATTGTTCGCTCATGGCAAAGAGACGGCCAGTGGAGACGTCGAACATCTTGGCTATTACACGGCAGGATATTGTTTCATCTCCCCTGGCCGGCGGGATAGCAAAAACTTCGGCCTTGACCAGGACCTCTGCATGCTTTTTTAAAGCAAGGGCAATGAGGTCATTATCCGGGATATCTATATCTATTCTTCCTGCTTGCTCTATTTCGCCATATACATCGTTCATGGCTTCTTCATCAAAGACACCTATGCCTTTGTCTGTAAAGTAACTGGCTATACGCTGGACAGCAGACTTAACAGCCGGTGATTTAATGCTTAGTGCTCCATAAGTTTTTGCCTTGTTTGCAATGATCATTACTGAGGAAGCAGCAAAAGCTGCCGCGCTGTAAATAAGGACTGTAGCAAAGACAAAAACAAGGTTAAATATTATCTTTTTTTTCATAGACACTCTCCTTTTTTTGAATTTTTATATTTTTTTCTTGTTCTTTTAATTGTTTATTCAGCACTTCCTTAGGAGACAATCCCTTGTCTAACAATCCAAAGATATCCAGAAAACGGGCAATAGCAAGCCATCCCCTGGGTCCATCGTTAATAAAAATTTCATAGATGGTTACATAGTTGTTATCAGGTGATGGATAATTAAATAGTATCTTATACTCCTTTCCTTTAATATTTTCCCAGGACGCGACAACAAGTTTTTTGGGTTTGTTATCAACAAGGAGTTCCATTACAGACCATTTAGCTCTGGATGCTGACAAAAGATTCACAAGCTCTGCTACTGTTTTGTTTGGCATACCTTCGAAGTGACCATTTTTAATAATCTCAAGTTCTTTATTTTTTGAAGGGAATATGATTAGAAACGAGATTATGGCTAACGTAACCAGAAAAAGTGGAAGAATATATTTACGGGTTGAATTTTTAAATAGTGACAAGATATTGTCTCCTTTACTGAGTCGCCTGCAAAAAGTAAATTTTTCCGTGCGGGGACAGGCTAACAGCGAATGCGAGCGTTGTGACAGTCGTAACTATTGAAATTATTAGCCGTTCGCCTGTCCCCGCGAGCTGTAATTTGCGAATTTCGACTTTTTGCAGGCGACTCTTTACTGAA
>CAJXJU010000198.1 GCA_913055195.1 uncultured Desulfohalobiaceae bacterium
TCGGATTTCGATATTCGGATTTCGAATTTCTCAACTTTCGGAACTCCGAAAGTTGGGTCAGATATTACTGAAGTTTAATTTCTACAACCAGATATTTATCCCCTCGTTTTATCTTCAAGCAAAGGGGCTTGCCTTTCTTTTTAGCGGCTATGGCTATTTTATGTAAATCAAACAGGGAAGCGCTGGCGCTGATGTTTTGTTTATTGGCCTGGATTATTATATCTCCCGTTCTGATTCCTGCCCTGTACGCTTTAGATGGTTTTAGTACCTTTTCCACAATAAACTGCCCCTGATCATCTTTTTTTATGATCATGCCTAAGGGGGCTACCTCTGGCATTGGACAGTAAAAATAAAGGGGATTTAG
Source organism: uncultured Desulfohalobiaceae bacterium (assembly GCA_913055195.1). Lineage (GTDB taxonomy): Bacteria > Desulfobacterota > Desulfovibrionia > Desulfovibrionales > Desulfonatronovibrionaceae > Desulfovulcanus. The sequence continues at coordinate 365 of CAJXJU010000198.1, forward strand.
TGAGGACAGTTCTTCAGGAGTGCGTAAAGGGAGTATGCGTACAATCCTGGCCTGTGGAGTGAGTTTTTTTAAACGGTATTCAATGCCCCAACCATTTTCCACATGACCGGCACCGGCCAGGATAAGCACGGGCTGATTTAATTTTTTTGCCATAAATAGGCAGTTTCTGCCATTTTACTGTCCCAGATGGACTGGATGAGAAGAAACTTGCTTAAGTCAGGTTTTCTTTTCTGGATCAAATCCTGGTGGAGGATAAATTGTTCCTGAAGAGATTTTTTTTGTTCCTCTGGTGCGGGAATAATCTGGCCGGGAAGATATTTTTTTTCGTCAGGGCTTAAACTCTCCAGTCCATGATGGATAATTTTGCTGATAAGTTTTGAGGGCAAATTGAGGGCAATAATTTTGAGCCTGTGCTGTTTGGCCAGCTTAAAAATGGGGGCATAAAATTCAAAGTCATAACCCCAATCATTTTCCCAGTTAAGTGCCTGCGGCAGATCCTGCAAACTTAATTGTCCTTGAATGAATTTATCAAGGATTTCCTGTTTGTCCTGACTGACCATTTCCAGACCCAGGAGAAAAGGACAATCTTGCCTGATATTTACCTTACTCTGTTTATTTGTGGCACAGGTTTGGATGAGAAGTTTTAATATTTTTAATTGAACCTTGTGATCACAAGAGTTACGATGGCCTTCACCAACAAGGATATATTGTGCTCCTTTTAGCCTGGTCAACAGGTCGCTTTCTGATAAAGCAGAACCATCGTACAGTAAAAAAGAGCCCGGCTTAAGGTCGGGGGCCTTAAGTACCGGGCTTTTTATAGCACATCCCTGTAGCAGGAGCGCGAAACAGAACAATAATTTTATAATATCTCTTATCATTTTACCATTTCACCAGTATTTCTATATAAAATTGGGAATAGTACCGCTCAGTTATTTTCATCCTTCATCCTTCCTCCTTCATCCTTTCTTTTCAGTCCCATCTCCGCTTGTCTTCGATAGGCTTGATTTTTGGTGGCAGGGTGCCGGGCGCTACAATTTTAAGAACAGGTCTGATTTTGATTTTTTCCCTGAAGAGGTGCAACAGCTCAGCTTCACGCCTGAAACTGGTGGCCTCAATATAGAGGGTCATTTCATCAATGCCACCCGGGTTGGTAACCTCAATCTGCCATCTCTTGATTTCTTCAAAAGAGGCCATAACCTGTTCCACCTGATGTGGATAGACAAACATGCCTTTAATTCTGGCCGTGGTATCAACACGTCCGACAATATTGCCCAGCCTTGGCGATGTGCGGCCACAGGGACATGGTGAATAGTCAATATATGATAAGTCACCGGTAGCAAGCCTGATCAAGGGGTAAGTTTTGTTAAAAATTGTGACCACAATTTCCCCAACTTCTCCCTCTTTAAGGGGAATTCCTGTATCAGGATGACATATTTCTACATAGGCTTTATTGGAGATATGAAGGCCATTTTTATGAAAGCATTCATAGCCTATACAACCTACGTCAGCAGTGCCATAGCCCTGGCGCATAATCAGATCGAACTTTTTTTCCAGTTTATTGCGCATTCTTTCTGAAAGCTTTTCTCCTGTTACAAAGGCCACTTCCAGGAAAAGGTCTTTGCGTAAATTCAGACCCTTTTCTTCACCTTTCTGGGCCAGGTGCATGAGATAGCTGGGGGTGCCCACATATCCTGTTACACGTAATTTTTGCATGATATCAAGTTGCGTATTTGTGTTGCCAGGCCCGGCAGGAATGACTGCACAGCCTAAGTTGCGCAAAGGCTCTTCAAACATGAGGCCAGCAGGAGTAAGATGATAATTAAAAGTAATCTGTACTATGTCGCCTCTGCGAAAGCCAGCAGCATAAAATCCTTCTGTCCAGCCCCAGTAGTTTTCGTCGTGATCTTCAGGATCAAAGATTGGGCCCGGGGACATAAAAATGCGATGTAGCTCCCCTATGTCCTTGGTCAAAAGGCCACCCAGTCTAGGTCCCATGGATTGTAAGAAAATAAGCTCTTTTTTCTTTAAAATTGGTATGTGCTTGAGATCGTTCAGTGTTTTGAATTTTTCTACAGAAAACTGAGCGCGATCAAAGCGTTTTTTTACATCTTCTGAATAGCGATAGGCATAATTGAGCAGCTCTTTGAGCTGGAGCTGATAGTATTTTTGACGCTCACCAGCATCAAGGACTTCTTTGCGGCTAAGGATGCCTTCTGTACGATCTTTGCGGGTCATGTTCCGCTACTCCTCCTGAACATAAATTTTCACTATACTCAAAATATAGCTATATAGGCAATGTTGCCGGAAAAATCAAGGGAAGAAATTTGGCTGAACAGAGTATGCAGGTTGTCAGAATAGTTGACTGCTTTCAGAGAAGGATATTAAGGTAGAAGTAAGGCCTGAGGAATTAGTTTGCAAGAAATGGTTTTGCACCCTGGTTTGCCCCTGAGTTCAATCCGCAATCAAGGAAAAAATGAAGAGACTAAAACAGAAAAGCCACTTAAAAGGGGCATTATCAGGCAACGTGTTGGCCTTGGGCATTGTCAGTTTTTTCACAGACATAGCCAGCGAAATGATTTACCCCTTATTGCCGGTTTTTTTTGCCGGGCTGGTGCCGGTCGCAACAGCAGCCGTTTATATAGGGGTCATGGACGGCATTGCCGAAAGCGCGTCCAGTCTGTTGAAGATTTATTCAGGTAGGTTGAGTGATGCCCTTGGAAAGCGCAAGTCCCTGGCTATGTTGGGATACACCATTTCCTGTTTAGCCAGGCCGCTAATGGCCTGTGCTGCTGCAGGCTGGCATGTCGTTGTTCTGCGGTTTATTGATCGATCCGGCAAGGGAATCCGCACCTCTCCACGCGATGCGTTAATCAGCGATTCAGTATATATGGATGTTCGGGGATTTGCATTTAGTTTTCACCGGCTAATGGATCACGCCGGAGCAGTGACTGGCTCCCTTGTAGCAGGTTTTTTTCTTTATACGGCTCTGGGCGCTCCTTTACTCTGGCAGAAAGGTGGCGGACCTACAACTGGCGAAGAAATGCATGCCCTGCGCTGGTTGTTTGCTTTTGCCCTTGTCCCTGGTCTTGGGGCCACGCTAATTCTTTGGCGGTGGGTGCGGGATGTTCCCCGCTATAGAATATTGGACGAGCCTAATGATCAATCTGCCCAACCTGCAAACCCGAAGATTAGCCTCCCACCAAAATTTTTCGTATTCCTTACCTCTGTTACATTGTTTACGCTGGGCAACAGTTCTGATTTGTTTCTGATTTTTTATGCTAAAACCAGGTTTGGTCTTGGGCTCGGATATGTAATCGCCCTTTGGGCGTCGTTACACCTTTCAAAAATTTTGTTCAGCCTTCCTGGTGGACATTTATCCGATAGGAGAGGACGCCGGCCAGCGATCATTTGCGGCTGGATGATATACATTTTTGTCTATCTGGCCATGCCTTTTGCCCGCTCTCTCTGGATGGTGTGGGCTTTGATTCTTGTTTATGGTGCTTATTATGGCATGACAGAAGGCGCGGAACGGGCATTGGTGGCGGACTACGTTCCTGTGGCTCAACGCGGCAAAGCCTACGGTTTGTACCATGGGGCTGTTGGCTTTGCCGCCTTGCCGGCGAGTATGCTGTTTGGGATATTCTGGGCCAGGTTTGGGCCCAGCGTAGCTTTTTTTACCGGTGCTTCGTTTGCGGC
>CAJXJU010000199.1 GCA_913055195.1 uncultured Desulfohalobiaceae bacterium
ACAAAAATATTTTCCTCAACCTCCGGATGATCAGAACAAAAAATCGCGCTCAAGCCAGGATGGATAGTATTAATTTGCTCGCCATTATCCTTTTCCAGAGCATAATCACATTTTTTTAATACTGGCCGCTTAAGCCCTGGACAAACAAGCTCAATATCCATCTCCTGTTCCCATTTCTCCTTAACATTAACCAGCCACTTATTCCTGGCTACCTGCTTCACCACCTGAGCTAAAATAACTTTCTTTTGCGACTTTGGCAAAGGCAGGGCAAAAATTTTCCTTTGCGCTAGAAAAAAACCAGAACTCAAAGGCCTGGTGCTGATGTTTCTCAGCTCATACAGATAAATATCCAGATCAAATTCCTTGTTTTCTAATGCATTAAGCGCTGTTTTATATACATCCACTACCTGGGCCAGATAAGATGTGGTTTTCATGCGGCCTTCAATCTTCAAAGAAGCAATACCCACTTTTTGAAACCATTTCAGATACTTGATCAAACACAGATCTTCCGCTGCAAAAAACCTGGTGAATTCGCCCTCTTCAACTACTTCCCACAGATAATTACCAGGTCTGGTTTTCTCTTCTACCCGGTAAGCAACTGGTCTGTATTCAAATCGACAGGGGTGGGTACACAAGCCCTGATTGGCAGAGCGATCATTCATATACGCGCTTAAAAAACAGCGGCCAGAAATGGCCATGCACATGGCACCATGAACAAACAGCTCCAGTTCTATATCTGAAACTTCTTTTGCAATGGTCCTAATCGCCTTGAATCCCAGTTCGCGAGCCAGATTGAGCCTCTTTATACCCATACTTTGCCAGAATTTAACACTTGCGCTGTTACTGGTATTGGCCTGGGTACTCAGATGGATAGGGATGTGGGGACAAATCTTCTTTGCCAGACTAATGATCCCCGGATCAGCAATAATCAGCCCATCAACCTGCAACTGAGCAAGGCGGTGAAGATATGCTTCCACCACAGGGAGATGATGTTCAAGGGCCAGCAGATTGAGACAAAAATAAACCTTCACGCCTTTTTGATGTGCAAAACACAGAGCACGCTCCAGTTCATCAAAGTCAAACCCCTGTGTTTTGGCGCGAAGGCTCAGGCCACGACCACCCAGATAGACAGCATCAGCTCCGTAAAAAATGGCTGTTTTCAGCCTGTCAAAATTGCCAGCCGGACAGAGGAGTTCAGGTAATGACATCTCCACCATCAGCCTGCAAGGTAGGTCTGATTTTATCAAGAACCTGCTCAACTTTTTCTCGCATATTTGCCTCCTTTGATAATGAAATACGTGTCCTGGTGTCCTGACTAAATCATTAACCCAACTTTCGCAACTCCGAAGATCGGGTCAATTGCCTATCCTGTAGCAGCAGCCATCCTCGTTATCAAATTTCTTAATTCACCTGCCAGTTCTGTCAGATTGGCAACAGTTTGCCCGGTCACGCTCATCTGTTTGACAGTTTTCTCGGAAATCTCTCGCACAGTTTCAATTGATTGATTAATCTTATCACTGATGCTTGACTGCTCTTCTGAAGCTGTTGCTATTGACCTCACCTGATCAGCAGCATTAACAACCAGCTTTACAATCTCCTGCAAAGCCTGTTGTGAAGTCACTGCCAGCTCTGTACCCTCATTAACAGAATGGGCCACATTATTCATCTGCTGTACATTTGTATCAACCTCATCCTGAATCTCTGTTATGGCCTGACCAACTTCCTTAGTTGCTGCCATTGTTTTCTCGGCCAGTTTCCGAACCTCATCAGCAACCACAGCAAAACCACGCCCCGCCTCACCAGCACGTGCTGCCTCTATAGCTGCATTCAGGGCCAATAAATTGGTTTGATCAGCTATATCAGAAATTACGCTCATCACCTGAGAAATATCTGAAGCTTTTATCTTTAAATTACCCATCTTTTCCTTAAGCACTTCTGTGAGATGTTTTATTTGCTCAATAGCTTTTACAGCCTGTTCAACAACTTCTGCGCCCTGCTCTGCCCTGTTTCTGGCCATATCTGTCTCTTCTGCCGTGGAAGATGCATTACGCGCTACTTCCAGAACAGTATTATTCATCTCTTCCATTGCACTGGCTGTCTGCTCTATATATTGCTTCTGTGTCTCAGCGCCTTTTGCAGTTTCCTGAGCCTGGGCAGACAATTTCTCTGAAACAGTAACCAGTCCCTGCACTATCTTCTCAAGATTTCTGGCAGCTTCTTTTAATCCTTCCTGACGTGCATACTCTGCCTTTTTCATTGCCTCCTCAGCTCTGGTCATGGCTTCCCTGGTCTGTCTGGCTTCTTCCCTGCTCTGTTCATTAAGACGTGATACCTCTGCCAGCCTCTCTTTTAATCGTGTCACCATAGAAACAAAGGCCTTGCGCAAAACATCAAATTCTCCAATAAACCGGCCTGTCACTTCAGCATCAAGGTTACCTGAGGCAACAACTTCAGCATAATTTGCAAGACCATCAAGTGGATTAAACATATAACGATAAAACAATACAGCAAAACAAATGGCAGCAATCAATAAAACAATTACTATTAACGCAGATGATTTAACCAGCCCCGTATAATAAATATGATTAAATCTTGAAAAATCAACCACTGCCACCAGAACCCCAATTTGCCGTGAAGCATAATCTTTAATTGGATATGCTAAATAAAAATTATTATCTTTGAGATAAGTAATTAATTTCTGTCTGGCTGCTTCCAGCAAATGTTGCTGCATCAATGGTTGCAATAAATCAGTATGTTTTCCTTTAACAACAACAAAATTTCCAACAACTGGCCTGTCTTTAAGCTTTCTGGCAACGCTTAATTTATCTTTATTCATTAATAAAAATAATTCCTTATCATTGGCGGAAGTTTTCAAAACCGGATCAAAGCTCAACAATACTTCTACACTACCCAGTTGCCGTCCATTTTTTTTCACAGGAGCAAGGCCTCTGATAACAAAGCCTCCCCTACCAATTTCTATGCCCACTACTGGTTGTCCCAATCTGTTTACATCCAGAACAGTCTGTCTGAATGAAGAAATATCATCTGATATATCCACCCATACACCATTACGCTTTGTTTGTTTCTTACGCCATAGCCTCACCAGACTACGTCCATTTGGCAGATGGTAATGCAATTTAAATTTTTTACCGGTTATTATTTGAAAACTCTTTAAATTACTTTTTAACACAGCACGTATTTTTTCTCTGGCCTGTTGCATATGAGGATCATTTTCATCATTAATATTGCCCTGATGAGCAATCTCATAGCAGGCAAAAACCTCTGGCAGAGAGGCAAATAAAGCTGCCTGACGCAAAGCCTGCTCCTGTAAAACTTTAAGCATATCCTGATAGGCAACAAATTTTTGTGACGCCTGAGTCTGCATTGCTTCCTGCTGAAATTTTCTGAAAGTCAAAATTTCATTCGTTAAAATAGCCAGCAAAACCAGCCCCCCCAGGACGATTCCACTAAGCACGAACATCTTTTTAACAGACATATTGACCATTATTCCTCCTCCTTCTAAGATTTAACTGAGTCGCCTGTAAAAAGTAAATTTTTTCGTGCGGGAACAGGCGAACAGCGATAGCGAGCGTTGTAACGGTTGTAACCATTTGAAATCATTAGACGTTCGCCTGTCCTCGCAAACTGTAAATTGCGAGCTTCGACTTTTTGCAGGCAACTCAATTATGGCGGTTCCAGGCCATGAAATGTATAAGTTTCTGGAAAAGAGAAAAAAGACAGGTTGATACAGTCTTTTACGATTTAATATGCTAATAAATGGATGGTGTTGTGAGTGAGTGAGTGAGTGAGTGAGTGAGTGAGTGAGTGCATATTATATACCACCTTAAATGATTGCCCATCCCGTTATACACCATCTTACAATAAAGAAAACGAGCGCAGCACAGCAGCAAGTTTTGCATCTGTTTTAGCCAGTTCGCGCAGAACATTGAGTAAACGTGCTGGAATAGAGCCGTGTTCATTGCGCAGTTCAAGGTCACGCTCTATGTCCTTTTCCAGCCGTTCCAGCCTCTCCTGAACAGGTTTCATCATGGTGCGTC
>CAJXJU010000200.1 GCA_913055195.1 uncultured Desulfohalobiaceae bacterium
CTTCTCTTTTTTCTGCCCGGGATCCCAGACAAAAACATTTTCATCCAGCAGTTGCCACAAATCTTTATCTGATCCGACTATAATTACTGGACACTTCTGTTTAAATCTCTGCGTCAAACTGGCGATACAATCGTCCGCCTCTACTCCATCCGTAACTTTTGCCTTCAAACCAAGGGCCTTTACCCCCTGCAAAAGAGGCTCAATTTGCAGCGCCAGATTCTCTGGCATCTTTAAACGATTGGCTTTATAAGATTCAAAAATCTCATGCCGAAAAGTAGGCCCTTTGCCATCCAGAAAAAAACCTAAAAATCCGGGCCGTTCCTCTCTGATAATCTTAAATAGTATGCGCAAGACAATATAAATGGCATTGGTGGGAAACCCATCAGAGCGTTTCAAATCAGGATAGGCATAAAATGCCCGATATAAAAAGGAACTCCCATCAACCAGAAAAACAGGCTCTTCTTTGAGATTTAATCTTGTTTTAAGATTTTTAGCGTTTTTCATATTGATTTTCCGTATCTATCCTCTACATATTGGATAGTAGTCTCTATAATCTTTATCAATTTAGGAGTATTTTCAAGTACTTCTTCAAAAAGCTCAGGCAAATTGCTCTCAACATACTCATGCACAATTTCATTGCGTAAGTCCTTAATTAATTTTATCTCATCCAGATTACCAAATAAATTTCGTTTATGTGCTCTATTTACTGTATCAATCAATGTCCCCTGTGGCTCAAATTCTACATCATCAATACATCTAAACACTTTTCTAACAAGAAAATCAATGCCCCTGCTAAACCTGCTGCATAACACTTCAAATTTATCCAACTCATCAAGTGTAATATTTGTTTTTAGATCGACATCTTTACACCGCTTATAACTATGCTCCAACAATTCCAATTGTCGTTTTAAAAGATTAATATTATATAATAATAATTCTTCGGTCATAAAGGAATAGCTCCTTTAATAATATGTCTAACAAACGGAGAAGAAGTATTTCCTTTTTCTATAATCAAATCAAGCTTTTGTTCTCCGAATTGATCAAAAAAAGACCTTTTTATCTTTAACCTATCGCGCAAGGTAATTTTTTTAGAAATCACCAGAATATCAATATCACCTCCTTGACGGCTATCATCAGTTCTGCTGCCAAAAAGAAAAATCCTGGCGCTGTTATCAATAGCCAGTATTGCATCTTTCAGAACTTTCTTTTCTTCTTCACTCAAACGCATATTTTACACCTTACTCAACTTTCGGAACTCCGAAAGTTGAGTTATTCACATTTACATCATTCTTCACTTCTGTTCCAGCCTGCCATTTCCTGTCTTCCCCTCTTCTTCCTGTAATCGCCCAGTCTTTGCCAGATAAATTGCTGGGGATGGGTTCGCTCTAACTTGCTCAAAGGAATCTCTGCCCTGGCCATGGACCTATGCCCTCCAGCAGTACCAAGATCACCAAACATCTGTGAGGCCATTTTACCCATATCTCGACGCAAGCCATCTCCTCGAAAAATTACAATGAGCTTGTCGTCATGTAATCCACTGACCAGATCCCAGGAAACATTATGTACCCTTAAGAAAAAATCCGCCAGAATCACTAAAATATCAGGAGAATCTACAGTGCCCATAAACACACTTAGACCCTGACCCAGAATTTTGACTTTTTTAAAAGCCTGGGAAAAATACTTGAGCCATTCCTTGCGAAATTCCGAGCGAACAATCTTTTGCAAAAGAAGTGGGTTGTAAAATTTTGTCAGGTATCTAAAGGCACGAATGTCCACATCACTAAATGGACGCTCAAAACTCTGGGTATCAGTCTTGATCCCGTAAACAAGGGCCGTAGCCAGAAGCTTGCCAGGTCTCATCTTTAAATTATACAAATACTCGGTCATTAAAGAGCTATTCGCTCCATAGTCCGGTCTAATCTCGCGAAATTCAGCCTGAGGAGGCTCATCTTTTAACGGATGATGATCCAGAATAATTGAAAAATCTATGTCCTCAAAATCAGGATGGTGATGTGGCTGAGAATCAACTATGGCAAATCTGTCATATTGAGCTTTGAGAAGTGGGGTCAGCTTTTGTGTGGGGATACGCAACAATTTAATCATGGCTAGGTTGTCTGGCCTGGACACTTCATTGACATGAGCGATCCCCACTGCTCTGACCCGTCTGGCCATGATCCGTTTCAGGGCCATAGCTGAAGCCAGTGCATCGGGATCAGCATTAATAACAATCAGCCAGCGCTGATCTTTTTCAAATAACCCCAACAATTCTTTTATTTTTTGATCTAAATTGCGAAAATATGCCATTTACTTCATCCGCACTGCAATTCCAGCCAGGACAAAATAAACCCGCGAACACAACCTGGCCAGATTCTGGTTAACTTCTCCTAGAACGCGTACAAATCCACGCACCTGCCCGGAAACAGGTATTGGGCCAAGGCCTATTTCCGAACTAACAAAGATTATCTCCCGTCCCTGCCATTTTTTCAAAAGAGAAAAAAAATCTTTAATCCCTTCATCAAGTTTACCTTGTTCAAAAAGGGAAAAAAGCCAGAAATCCAGACTGTCCACCAGGATGGTTGCCCAATCGTCCTCCCTGGCCTTTAAACCGGCCCCTAAATCACACCCGATCTCGTGGACAAGGATTCCAGGTTCTCTTCTCAGTCGATGTTCCTTTATCTGCTTCTTAAACTCAAAATCAAACCCTTTGCCTGTTACCACAAGCAATTGTGGGGGCTTCCCTTTTAAAAGTAGCTCCAGGGCGAAATCGCTTTTACCCGACTTATTCCCACCAAGAACCAGGCTAAACAAGCTCTATCCTCCAGGAATGCAACCAGTCAACCAGCATCCGCTTTGAACTGACAAACTCGGCCAGGCTAAAGACCTCCAGAACCAGAGTTATCCCTCCCCTAACCCGGTCAAGAATGTAGCGCAACAATTCTTTTCCTTCCTCATTTAACTCTTCCAGTCCATAGTGTTTTTTATTTTTCTCCAGACCATAAACATGAAGTAACTTAACCCTCTCCCATAATGTGGGCAAGTCTAAAAGAGACCATTGATCATAGGCCAATATATGCCCTAAATCCAGACACACTCCGAGATTTTTAGCGCACACCACATCCCAGCATCCGGTCAGATCATTTTCATCTATATTTTCCACCAGCAAATCCTGCCCATTCAAAACACCTGAATGCTCCGAAGCAATTATTTCCCCGTTTCCCCCACTCTCCGTTTCTCCGCTTCTCCCTATCCCATCCCCGTCCGTCCACAAGGATGCAAATCTATCCAGATCCTTTTCATTTATTGGGGGATGAAGAACAAATTTATCCGGCCTTAAAAATTGTACCTTTTGAAGCAACCTGGTGGTTAAACTGAAAACTTCTTCAGCCCCTGTAGTCCAGTCATAGTCCAGGGGCAAATGGACATGGAAGCCCAGGTTTAATCCGGCAAGTTCGCGCGGTATGTCCTTATCTGTGTAATTTAAGCAAGCAGTACTCTCAAATAAAGTCAATCCCACTTCGCGAACCTGATCTTTTAAAACCAAACAGTTGTCACCTATCGTACCAGGAATAACATAAGATGGCGCTGCCAGTTGAAAAAACTTTCTGTTCATTTCAAAAAAATCTCCCATCATGAACTTGATTTTTGTCTAACTTAATGACTATAAAAAATTTTACTTTTTTCTTGTCAAGGCATATTTCTTGCTGAAAATTTAAAATCATGCGTTAATTGCCAGGTTGAGCCTTCATATTCATAAAAGCATTAAACTTTATATGCAAAAAATCAAAAATTTTTTACAACATCATTTAAACCCGCTGCATGTTATAAAAAAAGGGACAGGAGAATTTAGTTGACAGATCATCTCTTTTTCTTTAACCTCCAGTTCAACTTCAAATTCACAGGAGATATATGTTATGCCACGTATTCCCAGAATGTTGGTCACTGACCAACCCGCAGTCTATCACGTCATCTCCAGAACCGCCCTCCAGGGACTGCCTATTACTGACACTGACAAAGAGGTCTTCCTCAAAATCCTCAAATTCCTGGCCTCTG
>CAJXJU010000201.1 GCA_913055195.1 uncultured Desulfohalobiaceae bacterium
TATATTGGCAGTTTCATACATGGCGCTATCTAATCCAATCTGCTCAAGCAGTTTAGCAATCCTATCTTCATTAAAGGTCAAAGATGACCTTTCAGAACAACATGCAAAAAGTATTTTGTCTGCTTTGCCCTTAAATTCATTTAAAATTTTTTCTGGTTTTTTACATAACTTATCTGTTTTCTTTATAATTGTAACAGACTCTAATTTCTCTGCACACTTTTCAAGGTCTGTAAAATCAATTTTATCTTCAAGTGATGAGCCACAAGTGCAAAGAATGACACCTATTCTATCTTGCATTTTATCCTCCTCTACCTCTTATCTTCCTTCCTCTAAAAATTTCTCAGTTGTCGATACAACTTGCCATCATCAGTATAAACATTGACCTCTAATGGCACAGCTCCTGTTACAGTATGTGTAGCGCAGGCCAGACACAAATCATATGGCCTGAAGGCCATCTCTACATAATTTAAAATACCCTCGTCAACTTTGCCGTCTTTGATAAAATGTCTGGCTGCTTTTTTAACAGCAATATTAATGGGGCCGTTATTATGAGTTGTGGCCACTATCAGGTTGGCGTCTGAAACAATGCCCTTTTCATCGGTTCTGTAATGATGAATAAGCGTGCCGCGCGGAGCTTCGATAATGCCTACGCCCTCACCTGTTACCTCGCCAGGTTCTGCAACAGTGTCAGGGCTGGTAATTTCAGGATCCTGAGCCAGGGCCTTTAATTTTTCAGCAGCATTTAAAAGCTCAATGGCCCGTGCCCAGTGGTAAGCCTGGATGTAATGCACTGGCTTTTCATTAAATGTTGCCTGAAACTTTTCAAATGCCTCCTGAGCAAGCGGAGTACCCATGCCCCTGGCTATGTTTAGTCTTGCCAGCGGCCCTACACAATACAAATTTGTATCTGTACCGTCCTGAATACCCTGCCACTCTCCCTTTTTTTTGAGATAGGGAAATTTCAAATAACTCCAGGGCTGAACACGTTCAGCAACAAAATCCAGGTATTCCTTGTCTTTGAATGTCCCGACTTCGTTACCTTGCGCATCTATAACCTTTTGTAATCCATCATAATAGGCAATATTGCCCTCTTCATCCACACTGCCCATATAGCCAACTTCCACCTTGTACATATCTCCAGTAACCAATTCCATGTAGCGCGGATTTTGCAATACCACGTCATTAAATACCTTAAGAGTCAATTTGCCCAACTCAATCAGTTCATCAGCCCACTTTTCAATCTGTTGCCGCTCTTCTTCTGACAACCTTTTTGACCATCCACCTGGAAGTGCAGCCACTGGATGATTGGGTTTGCCTCCCAGGATTTCAAAAATTTTCACTGCCAGCCCGCGTTTGCGCAATACTTCTTTTCCAACTTCCACCCCAACTTTTTGAATCAAGCCTACTATATTTCTTTCAGCAGGAGAGCTTTCCGGCCCAACCACATAGTCGGGCAGGCCCAGGGCATAGAGAACAACAGCATGGTCTTCAATATGGTGGGCGTAAAAAAACATCTCCCGCAGTTTGCGGCCTGTAGCTGTAGGTTCCACTCCATAAATTTGATCCGATGCTTTCATGGACGCAGTAAAATGCACTCCCCGGCACACGCCGCAAATCGTGGAAACCGTGCGTGGTACTTCCTCAATGGGCATGCCCTGTAAAAACTTCTCATACCCGCGAAATTCCACCACCTGGAAAAATGCGTCATCAACATTACCCTTGTCATCCAGAAAAATCGCGATTTTCCCATGCCCTTCCAAGCGGGTAATGGGATTTATTTCTATTTTTTTCATTATTATCCTCCTGTGGGTTGGTGTATTGGTGTATTGGTATATTGGTTATTAGTTATTGGTATATTGGTTAATGGTTATTGGTGTAATTGAAGGGGCAAGGACTTGTATCCGCTCCAGAAAAGGCAGAGACTTGCCCTGTGGAATAGGAGATAATTCCACAGGACAGTGCTTTGCCCACTCCCTTCCCCTTTCATCCTTCATCCTTCCTACTTCATCCTTTCAATTCATCCTTCATCCTTCCCACATAGCTTCCCGGCAAACTGTAACGATAAAATAATTTGGCTAAATTGGGATATTTATCCATTAATTTTTTAGCAGCATCTGCATCACCCATAACCGAGCCGATTGCACCAATACATTTGGCCCCAAAATCTTTGACTCCAGGGATAGGACCGCCACATCCCCGGCAGGGCATGTTCACGTTCAAGCAGGAGGCGCCGCAATCGCCCTGGGTCATGGCCCCTAAACATAAATATCCCTGCTGCAACAAACATATATCCGGATCAGGACGACCATCTACTGTGCGCTTAACTTCAGTAATTAAAGCCCTGGCTTCACCTTTGCGGGCAGGATTGCGTTTGCATACGTCGCATACGGATTTACCATTGGTTAGCCAGGAACCTTTGGGAGGCAGATTACCGGACACAATGGCTTCTACTGCTCCCGCAACAAAATCGTGATGTGGCGGACATCCGCCAACAAAATAATCAACATCTACAATATCTGACACGCAACGAACTTTGTCTAAAAACTCGGGCAATGTCAGATCATATTTGTCATCCAGCAGATATTCAGGCTGTGGATATACATCATCAGGATTTTCCGTACTAAAAGTATCTTTATAAGCCTGCTTAAAAAGTTCATCCCTGGTGTGCAGGTTAGCCATGCCTGGAATTCCACCCAAAGCCGCGCAAATACCAAAGGCAACCAGAATCTTACTTTTCTGGCGCAACACCTTGATCATATGCTCATGTTCACTCAGGCGAACCATGCCATCCACAAAGGCTACATCAATGAAGTTGTCCTCCATTGCTTCCAGGTCTTTATATTTAACGTCAGCCACTGTTGGCGCCCAGAACACCACTTCCAGATGCTCCAGAGCATCAACAAGCTTTTCAGACAAATCCACCAGAGCCATTTCACAGCCAGCACATCCTCCAGCCAGCAAAAAACCAAATTTTATCTTAGACATCCTAACTTACCTCCCTTTAGGAATAACTAACTTTTTCAACACAGCGACATATTTCAAATTTTTTACTGAGTAAATATGTTAAAAGAAAAAACTATTTATAGGCTTAAATTTTTGCATTGATCTGGATCAATTTATCCTCTCTCCCAATACTCACCACCAGCCTGGACAACTTCTTGCAGAACTTTTCTCTTGATATCCTTGCTTTCCTGATTGTGGATTCACCAGTATCAACTTTCCACCGTAGAATCTCAGTTAATACTCCAGGAGTCTTGTCAGCATCTCCCATGACTGCCTGAAAATGCTTCTGTTGAGTCCCTAAAGAGAGGGGTCTTGCAGACGTTTTTTTGATAAAAAGGAAGGTGTCTAACAGGCAGTAAAATAATCTTTAATTATATTTACTACCTTATGGACAGAGGATTTGACTTTTGGTGTGCATTTATCTGAAAAATGACTTATGTCTTCTGCTTCAATAAGAATAATTTTTAAATCAGAAGGCATTTCATCGGGAAAAAGCATATATCCTGTTTTTAAAGTTGTACCCAGGGTTATGGCGTGGGAATTGACCAGAGAGTGGGTGTTGAAAATATCTTCAAGAGTTGCCTGAATTATGGTCCCGGGGGGATTGCCCAAACGCGCCGCATCAACAACAATAACGCTTTTATAGCCCATTACTTTATCCAGGACTTCAAAGCCAACAGTATATAACACTTCCACGTCTATATCAGGACAGACACGTTTTATCTCTTCTACAACTTCCAGACCAGCCCGGTCATCACAAAGAAGTGGGTTGCCAAGACCCAGGACAAGAAAATTTTTCACTCTCAAAAACCTCAAAAGCAAAGGGGCAGGCTCCCCAGGGCTAACGCATCAAAATCCGAAATCCGAATATCGAAGTTCGAAAGAATTCCGAATTTTCTAATGTTCAAATGACAAAAACTTCTTAATTTGCAACCAGTTATTAAGCCGAAACGAATTTTATACTTCAAATTTAACTTTAACTATCCCTCTGTTTTGAATTTTGGTCATTTGGTCATTCGATATTGTTTCGGATTTCGAATTTCG